>AP017376.1 GCA_002355455.1 Stanieria sp. NIES-3757 | reverse complement strand
TATCAAATCCGTTTGAATACCCATAATTAAATCAGGTCTTCAGGCCACCAATGATAGTTAGTCAATCCTTGAATCAATTGTGGTTGTCGAAGTAGACTACGGCATCTTTGAATCATAATTTCTTCTAATTGGTCGAGAGTGTCAAAAGTTTTGTTCGCGATTGCTTCATTAGTCAGAGGCCATAATCTTTCGGCAGGTTGTAATTCTGGTGATTTGGGAGGCATCCAGAATAAATGTACTCCTTTGGGAACTTTTAGCTTTTCAGTAGTATGAAAAGATGCTTGATCGAGCGCTAAAATGACTCGCTTTTTTTCACCTATCTCAAAATGCCGAGCAAAATCTTCTAACAAAAGACTAAAAACTTTAGTGTTCAACTTGGGTACAATCCACCAATAAGTTTCTCCTGAACCAGGATGTACAAATCCTGCTAACCACAACCATTGAAATCGCCAATTAACTTTGGCTATCGGTTGCTGACCCTTTTCTATCCACATGATTCGATTTACTGGCTGCAATCCGATTCGATGCTCATCTTCAGCCCAAGTTTCTACCGTTGATTCAGGATATTGTTGTTTAATTGCTGCGGCAGTCTGCGCCAGTTTTTTTTCCAGCGTTGTTGCTCTTCGGGATCACTTTCGACATGAGTAGGTCTTGGTCTTCGACGGACGTATTCTAGTCCTCGAAGATAATCCCATCCTCTTTGAGGTGCGATCTCTTTGCCTAATAACTCACTCATCCAAGCTGCTACTTTGGTTCCGCTCCATAATCCTCCTGACTCTGGTGTTGCTTGAAGGGCTTGCCATAATAAGGCTTGTTGTTGTTCATCCAATAGTGGCTTGGCTCCCTGATTCTCTTTTCTTTTATCCCCCAAGCTTTCTGCCCCCAAGCGATTGTAACCCCAGACAAGTTCGTAAATCCAGCTACGGCTATAGCCAGTTATCTCTGCTACTTGTTCTGTAGTCTTTCCCTCTGCTAACAACCAGATAATTTGGTAGTGACTTCGCTCTCGTGGTTCTCTTGAATTACGATATCGTTGTTTTAGTTCCTCTATACTTAAATGAGGTTCGATTCTAATTCGTTTCGGCATCAATTGAATTTGGTTATTTTCTCTGCTTGATTATATCATGGGCAATTAAACGGATTTAATATAACCCCTCTTTTATGACTATAGGGTGATAAAATAATTGAAAATAAAAACCCAATGAAAAATGGTGACACCACGAAGAGAAGCATCATCAACAGTGAGTTTTATCGATCACTATTGTCAAGCCTACCAAGAGCTATTCTCTGATGTGAGAAATTATGAAGCATTCAAATTAATACATTTAGGAATGCTATCAGAAATACCTAGAAAGTCGCTACCAAAGATAGCAAGAGCGGTAGGATTAAAAGATAGTCAAGGATTAAATTATTTTCTATCTGAAGCTCATTGGAATGTAGAAAAAATACGAGAAATTAGATTATGGTTGACTAAATTATTGATTGGAGAAAGAAAAATAACTCTTTGTATTGATGAAACAGGAGATGTCAAGAAAGGAAAAACAACTGATTATGTAGCCAGACAGTATATTGGTAATTTAGGAAAGACAAAAAATGGAATTGTGTCGGTTAATGCTTATGCAGTAGTAGAGGGAATAACATACCCTTTACTTTTTAAAATATTTAAGCCGAACAAATGCCTCAAAGCAGAAGATACATATAAAACCAAACCACAACTAGCTGTAGAAATAATCAAGGAATTACAAAAATGGAACTTTAACATCAAGTTAATATTAGCTGATAGTTTGTATGGAGAAAGTGGAGATGTAATTACAGTTTTGGAGCAATTGAATCTGGAGTATATTGTGGCAATTCGCTCTAACCATAAGGTTTGGATGTTCGGCGATGAGAAAAAAAAATATAATCGATGGCAAGCTTATCAACAAAAATTATCTCGAAAGAAGAGCGAAACTAGATACATTAGAGAAATTATTTTTGGCACAAGAAAACATATTCGTTTCTATCAAATAAGTAAACAAGACGACAAAAACCCTGAACCAAAAGATACTTGGTTTATTATGACGAATAAAAAAGGCAAAATTGCCACCACAATTGCTTCAGAATATAGTTTGAGAAACTGGATTGAATATGCGTTTAAACAAGTCAAAAATGAACTTGGTTGGGCAGATTTTCGAGTTACAGATTATCACGGTATAGAACGCTGGTGGGAATTAATTATGAGTACTTATTTTTTAGTAAGTCTTCAAGCTAATTATTTTCAATTAGAGACGATTGTTCCCGATGCCAATTCTCAAGTCTCTACTCTTAAATCAGTTTCTTCTTTTCCTTTCTCTAATCATCAGGCGTGGGATTCTGGTGCTGGTTGGAAAAGTTCTTTAAATAACTTGCGCTTAATTATTCAACCATTAATCTTTTTCTCTCTTATTCAACCTTGGCTATCCGTATTTCCTAATCAACATCTTCAACTTGGTTTTTCTAAGTTAATCAACATTATGAATCGCTTTCGTGGTTCTCCTTTTCCTCAAAGTCAATTTTTAGAGTATTCGTTCTCTGTTGCTTGCTAATTCAATATTTTTCCCCATAGTCATAAAAGAGGGATAAAGAGCCGACAGGGAGGCATCCCTTTGGCAAGGCATTTAAATTTACTATTTGGGGAACGGACGAAACTACTGACAGTGTAGAAACAGCGATCTTTTTCCGTATCTGTACCAAAACTCCTTTCGTCGATCTCGGTTGTACGCCATATTTTATCGGACCCATTCCATTCTTTAGTTTCCAGCGCGATAACTGGATTTTTCTGGGAATTTGAGAAGGCAGGAGGCAGAGGGCAGAAGGTTTTTAAGTTTTAAGTTTGTTCAAGGTAGATACCATAATTTTCTGCATTTCTTCTACTTCATTTATTACTGGGGTAAAAAGCTTTGCTTCAGCCAATCCTACTTCTCTAGCAATTATCAACTGTGTATCTAATTCTCGTAAAGAACCCAAGGCAATATGAAGAAATTGAATGTATTCATTTTTAGACCTTCTTCCATAACCCTCGGCAATATTCGAGGGTACGGAAACAGACGATTTCCTGATTTGACTTGTTAATCCATAAAGTTCGGATTTGGGGAAATGCTCGGTTAGCTTGTAGCAATTGACCGATAGTTGAATTCCACGTTTCCAAATAAATTGTTCTCTGTAACTCATAGTCAGAAGTTTGAAGTAGAAAAGTTTGAAGTAAAAAAATTATATTACCTTCTGCCCTCTGGAGGGGCTGTCGCCTGAATCGCATTCAGGCGTTCATACGCCCCGTCCTCCTGCCTTCTGCCTTAAAACACCATTAACTTTTATCAATCGACCCATTCATTAGACGCATGAAATTCTTAAAACTATTCAATCTAACTTTTTATCTTCCCCTATTAGCTGCAAGTACGGCAGCTATGAGTGGAGTGCTTCAAATTCAAGCATCGGTATTGGCAGCAGAATCGAATGTAGTGGCAAATTTAAACTATCAGCAGGTCAGTCAAGCAACAGCGCTCGCCAATAGTATAAAAGTTTCTATCAATCCAGGTAGAATTGCTGTAATTGATTTTTCAGCAACCGATGAAGCGATTGCCTATATTGGGTTGGGGGATGCCTCGCGAGTAGTTTACAATACTGACTTTCCCATCGAGTCGGGTACGGCTCAAACTATCTTTTTATTGCCAATTGAAGAACTAGAATTTCCAGGAGCAACGACTACTAAAATAACGAATCTAGTCGCAAAAACCGTCGATGGTAGTGGAGTCAGTCGCGTCTACAATTTCCAGATCGAGCATAGTAACAGCGTTGTCGATTTGGGAATCAAAATTACCCCTCAAACTCGTAAAACAATTGCCGATATAGACCGTCAAACAATAAAAGTTAGTTCTGGTCGTGCAGCTAATTTAGATGATGTAGCTCGCGGACTGACTCTAGCAATCGAGCGCGGTTTTACCACAGCGGATGACCCAGTAGTAAGTAAGGTCAGACGTTTTATCGCTTTGGCAAGAAATGGCGATCTAAGTGTTATTGAATCGGCTCAAGCTGCCGAGATTGATTTGGCAGTAATTTCATCATTAGCAGAAATGGCTCTCGACCAATTTTCTTATGTCAGGCAAGATGGTAATTCTGTTTTTTCACCAATACCTAAAACAGAAGCAGATTTGAGTTCGGATGTTTCCGAAAGTAAGGCAGTAGAAATACAGCAACAACAACAGAAAACAAATGATGATTTACAGCGACTTGAGGGAGATAGAGGTAATGAAATCGAGCAGGAATTACCTAATACAGCTATTCTTAAGCAAAACTATGACCGCGATTTAGTTCGGGAAAAATTCGACAATGATAGAGAAAATTTTACTCAAACTGACAATAAAGATAAACCAGCAAAATTAATTTCAGATTCGAGTGAGGAACGAGCGGTTGAGATTGAATCTAATGCAGAAAGACAATCTTCTTCAGTGTCAGAAACGATAGAATCAACAAAACTAATAAATCGAGCAGAAGATTTATCCATCTACCTGACCAAACAGTCTCCAGTAAAAGATGTCAACTTTGACAAGCGAGTAGACAACCTTCTCAAAGTTCACGATCTTTATTTTGGCTGGCAAAAAGTAGTTCGACAGAGAATATTAGATATTGATGAAGAGACTCAAACTAAGGTCAATCGAGCTATTAGTTTGGTCAGAAGGGGTAGTTCCTTAAAGTCAGCATTATTTGAAGCAGATATTGACATGCAAATTGCTTCTTTTCTTCTAGCTATTAGCCAGGGAGATACCGAAGTACTATCCTCGCTGTCGAAGAATGTATCGAGGGTAGGGGAATAATGCAATTCATATCAAACAGTAAAACTCCCCTTTATCCGCCAGAAATAGTTGAAGAGGTACGTCAGTTCGATTTAGAAGAAGTAGCCCAATGGTTGGGAATGGAACGCGATTGTCACGATAAGAAGAAGTGGCGCATTAGTGGCTGTACGATTTCAATCGATCCCGAACGGGGAGTTTTCTTCGACCATCTGGCACAAACTGGGGGTGGTGGTGCAATTAGTTTGGTGACTCACGTTCTTGGGTGCGATTTTGTTAGTGCCATGGATTTTTTATGGGGTAAACCTGTAGATTTATCACCTAGAAAACCTAACAAAAATATTCTACCCAAGGTCAAAGAACTAGAAAAACTACCCAGGTGTAATCGGCGCGCTCCTGACAAATGGAAGGATGTAAAAGAGTATCTAATCGACCGTCGGGTATTACCCAGTTATCTGGTCGATATCCTCCACCAGCAAGGAAAGATCGATGCAGACAATTGCAGTAATGTCATGTTTTTCCGATATTCGATAACCGAAGATTTTCAAATGGGTGAAGCGGTTGGGGCTAGTTTGAGGAGCATATCTGGCAATCTTAAATTACTCACCCCAGGAACTAAGAGGAATGAAGGTTGGTTTTTCTTTGGTATTGGTGAAGGCTTTGTCCACAAGATATTTTTGGTTGAATCTCCCATTGATGCGATTTCACTGGCTGCTTTGAGGGGAGATTCAATCTACGGTAGAACGATTTATATTTCTGTTGACGGGGCGGGGAGTATTCCTCGAGCGATACTTACTCAAGCTACTCAAAAGGGAACAACAATTATCTTGGCGTTAGATGGAGACTGCCCTGGAGAAGAAATGTCCTGGCGAATTGCTAAACTGCTGCCAAGTGTTTTGAGATTGCGACCATTATTAGGAAAGGATTGGAACGAGCAATTATTGGGAAATAGGGGTTATGCTCCAGCTAAAGAAGACTGGTTGATGTTTGCCAAGGCATTAAATAGAGATGAACTGACACGACAGCGAATTAATAGGTTGGTTGAGCAAACTACTTTTTCTACAGCAGGGCGAGAGATGTTTTTGTTGGACTGGAAAGCTTACAGAAAAAGGCAAAATCAATTATGGCAGTGGTATCGTCAAGCTCGGACTGATGGTAAATCTGCGGGATATTTACAGAGAATTGTCGATATTGCAATTTCATTTAATCAACAGCAACCAATACCCTTATCTAAAAAGGCGATTGAAGCGATGCAGAAAGACTTAACTGGGCGATAATTATAGAGTAAAGATATCTAGATATAAAGATATCCCAATCTTTAAAAAAGAGAATACCAAGTAGATCTTCCTTTACCATGTCGGATTAATTTTTTCATCCCTAGCAAATCATTAATTCTGGCTTTGATAGTACTGCGATTAGCCTGGGTATATCTTTCAATTTCCCCTGTAGTAATTCTGCCGTGTTCTTTAGCCAGTTCTAGAATTTTCACCGATAATTCTGGGAGAGAACTTTGCATAATCTTTTCTCTCTCTAATTTGACTGCCAAACGGTCTTTTTGTCGCTTTAGGGAATGAAGAAAAAACAATAACCAACTATTCCAATCTGGATTTTCAGTCTTTAAACTTTGCTGTGTACGTCTTAAAGCCAGATAATAACTATCCTTGTTTTCTTCTATTACAGTTTCTAGGGAACTAAAAGGAACATAAGTATATCCACTTTTTAAGAGCAACAATGTAGTCAAAACTCTAGAAAGACGACCATTGCCATCTTGAAAGGGATGAATAGCTAAAAACCGAACGATGAAAATTCCTGTAATTAACAAAGGATGCAGTTGTTTGTCTGTAAAAGCTTCGCGAGTCCAGTTAACTAATTTTTCCATCAACAATGGAGTCATCATTGGAGAAGCAGTTGTAAATAAAATACCGAGACTTTTACCATCTCCATCGAATGCTTCAATATGATTATCTATTGCCTTATAATTACCACGATGTCTTTCATCCTTGTGACTGTATTGTAAAAGTATTGAATGAAGTTGTTTGATGTAGTTTTCCGTAATCGGAATCATTTCCCAACTGTCAAACAATATTTGCATCACCTGTGCATAACCCGCTACTTCCTGTTCGTCGCGAGTAGTAAAAGATAATGAGTCTAAATTACTCAGTAAAGTCTCAATTTGGCGATCGCTAAGTTTGGCGCCTTCAATACGAGTAGATGAACCAATACTTTCAATAGTCGCTACTTTTCTCAATGCTGCTAAACGTTCGGGAGCAAGCGTTCCCAAAGCTCGCCACGACCCCTTAAACTCATCTATTTCGGCAATGAGATTTAGTATTTGGGGTGTTATCTGAAGAGTATTTAAATCCATGACTTCTATTTTAACCAATAATTAAACCAATTAAAACCAATTAAAGCTAATTAGAGCCAATTAAACTAGTAAAAAACTATAATAGGTATCCATCAAGCTAGAAGAGGAGTAATCAACTATCGGCAGAATAATTTAACTCTTCTGACGGGCTATCTTTCCCAAATACTGAGAAGCTTCTAGATAAAACTTAAACTGCCGTTCCTGGCGACGAAATTCGGCTGTGTGAGCCAGACATCTCCCGTTGACGTATTTAACTCCAATTTCTTTGTGCAATAATTCATGGTACAAAACAAATTCCACGACAAACTGGGGGATGCGGTCGCTATCTAAAGTTTTGCTAATTACCACTCTGTTTCTGGTTCGTTCGTAATGACCGAATTTCCGCCTGGTTAAAGTTTGATTCCAGGTTAAACGGGGTTTGCTCATTTTACCTGCAAAATACTCTCGATTTATGTTTTCAAACAGTTCTTCCAGGTTATAGTGGCTACCTTGAGGTATCTCTGCTGCCACCTCAGCAATAGAGTCTAGCTCGAAAATAAGATCGCTATATTCTTCTGTTAAGCCAAAATTTCTAATGATTTGTTGTTGCGAACTCTCTTTACCTAGTAGAACAATAGTCATTACTGCCTGAAAAACATCGTCACCAGCCCTAATAAAACCCTCACTGAGTTGAATGGTAGCTTGCTTGTTAGTAATTTTGTATTTATACAATCCCGAAAAGTTAGTTAATTCGACTATAACGGTTTCAACTTCTGTTTTATTGGTTTTAATAATTTCCCGAGCTATGGCTCGTGCGCGACAAATAGCATTTAGATGTAGTGTAAAATTGTCCTCGTGACTTAAAAACTTCATCCAAGCATAAACTTTGCGAGAAGGCTTGCTTAAAGCAGCAGGGGTTAATTGATTTTTGGCACAAATCGCTTCAATTTCTATCGTACATTGAATAATCTTCTGATGAATAGTTTTGAATTTATTTGAATCAGAAATAGTAATGATTTGACTGATTTTTTGACCGATAGCTTGTTGTTGTTTGAGTACGTTTCTAAGTTTTATTGTAGAAGTTGACATAGGGCTAAAAGAGGACGATTTTTATTGTAGAATTGGACGAAGAAAAAAAACCCGACCGCGTGATCGAGTTTAATCGAATTTATTTAACTAGATTAGTCTTCGTCAAAATCATCAAGTTCATCATCATCAAAGTCTTCTAAATCTTCATCTTCGCCTTCATCGACAAAATCCAAATCCTCCTCTTCATCATCTAATTCATCGTCTTCATCGAGTAATTCTCAATATCGTTTAGATCGTCATTTTCCCGTTCTTCTCGTTCCCGTCGATTGCGCTCTTCTAAAGAACGGTCGTTATAATCGATCAGAGCTTGAACTGCTGCTTCGGGTTCGGTGGGGACATCGTGATAGATAATTGCCATTGCCCCAGCTACGATTTCGGGTGGATATTTGAGGGCGGTAGGTTCGCCGAAGATTTTGGCAAAGATTTTATTCCAAGTCTCCCAACTAAAGTCATCTTGAGCCAAGCCGAGAAGATTTTTTCCCAAGCGTTCTCTGGTAGCATAACCAACCTTTTTGGCGATCCTCTGCTCTCTGGTGTCGAGCTTTACGCCAAACTTTTTCTGTGCCGCAGCAATTAAGGTACTGGCTAACTTTTCTGGAGTAACTTTAGCCGATGTTTTAGTAGTTTTAGCGTTACTTTTGCCATTGCTACTCGCACCATTTTTATTGGCAGCTCTTGTAGTTCTACGACTAGCTGTAGCCATAATTAAACTCCTTAATTCAAATAATTTTTCTAATTACGCGCTGATAAGCGCATCAATAAATCAAAAGTGATAAATTAATTAGTCTTTTTGGGGAATAGTTAGGCTCGATTAATTCTGTTAATTTATCTATTAATTAAGATTTAAATCGTTATAAACTTTCGATAATATGCATTTAAAATATTGGCTGAAGCAAGCCAACTTAAATAAAGTAACTACAGCTATAGAAATCAATTCAATCGATCTCGATATTTTATTTCAATATTTTGATAAATTTGCTAAAGAGTTAAATATTTCCCTTTATTATTGTAATTTGGGATATAAAAAGTTACAAAAAGTAGAATTGATAGAGCAAAAAATAGCTAACTTAACTCCCGATTTAGAAATAAATAGAACGTCAAAGTCAAATTTTATTCTTAAATTTCTCTTACAATCTGACAGTATACCTTCTGGAATATATTTGCTAGACGATCTATGTAATTTTGGAGAATTGGAGCCAGAGATAATCAGGGAAAGAGAAGCCTTAATTACTAATATTAATCGTAAATATGCAACTAGCGATCGCTTTATTTATATTGTCTTGTTGGGCGAATATCTTCAATTTGGCAGTAGACTCACTCCCTGTATACCAACATTTAAAATGCCCTTACCAGACCGCGCTGAAGTAGAAATTCTCGCAAAAACTTATTTAGGTGAAAAAACGTTAGATCGGCATAAGTTGATAACGGCTTTACAGGGTTTACCTCATGGTGAAATTGAGCTTTTATTGCAAACTTACTCTCAAGATGATGCAGATAGTTTAGTAGAAAAGATTTTAGCTCGTAAGATAAATCGCTGGCGGGGATTGGGATTGGAGTTTTTTGCTTCACCCGATGTTCAAAGTGCGGGAGGTAACGATCTATTACAAAAATACCTTTATGAGGTAGTGGTCAAGTTGAATGAATCTGGAGCAAAACAATATAACCTCAGACCGCCTAAAGGAATGTTGTTAATGGGTCCTCCTGGGACGGGAAAAAGTCTAATAGCCAAACTTGCTGCTAAAGCATTGGGTTATCCTCTGTTGGGATTATCTTGGGGTAATGTGTTGGGTGCGAATAACCCAGATCGGGCATTGGCACGGATTTTAGAAGTAGCCGACTGTTTGGATAACTGCGTTATTTTAGCCGATGATTTTGATAAAGGTTTTACTGGTTGGACGGAAGGAGGGACGAGTCGTAGGTTATCTCAACGATTGTTGACCTGGATGCAGGAACATACGAGTAATGCTTTAATGATTGCTACAGTCAACCGCATCCAATTACTGCCATCCGAGATTAAGCGCAGGTTTGATGATGGGGGAATTTGGTTTGTCGATTTGCCCCACAGGGGAGCGATTAGGGATATTTTCCTGATTCATCTGGCTAAATATTTTCCCTCTCAGTTTGCGGATGGATTAGACCCTTGGTCGGAGCGAGATTGGTATCGTCTGCTGAAGGGATATCAGGGTTCGACACCTGTGGAGATAGCTAATGCTGTAGTTCGCTGCGCTCAAGAGTTTTATTGCAGCTTGAGCGATGAAGAGAGGCGAGAAGCTGCTATTAGTCCTAGGGTAACTATCGAGAGTTTGCTGGCTCAACTTTCCCAGTTTAAGAAAGCTTCAATTCGGGATGCCGAAGATTTACAGGCAATTCGCAATAAAGCCTATTATGCTCGCCCTGCTAGTTCGGAAGATAAGAGCGAGTATGCAGTAGTGAGGCAGGAATTGTTTGAATATCAAGGGCATCATCTTGAGGTTTAAAAATTTCAAGATAATAATATTGTCTAGTCCGTCTTAATTAGATTATTAGTAATGTTCGCTTCAATCTTTTTTACCCTTGGTAAACCATTCCAAGCATTATCTAACACCACCACTGTATCGCGATGAGTCTTTTAATAACTGGTGTTCTGGAGGGGCTGTCTGCGTGGGTTTCCAAGGGGTCGTCGCCTGGGGTTGCCCCAGGCGTTTATGAACCCCGCCGCGCAGTTTATACGCCCCGTCCAGTATAAACCCCAAAATTGTTATTTATATGCTTCTATTTTGGTAATCATCTATTTAGTTGTAGTGTCGTCAAATAAAATCACTAATCCTTCTTGAGTAAAATGTTTGTCGTGACTTAAAACAGAATTTATTCCTAAATTTTTCATCGTATTCATAGAAATACAGTCTGTTAAACTATATCCCTTATCCAAACGCTGTTGATAAAGAGCAAAACCCAATAAAAAAGATTGATGACTTTGTTCGACAACTGTGACGCGCTCGTTATTTAAAATACTTTCAATTAATTTGCTCGCTCGTTGTCTCATTTTTAAACCAGATTTGGAGTAAAAAGCCAAAACTTCTCCTAATACTTCTTCTGTAGTTACCAAATGAACATCTCCTAACGATTGACTAAACTTCAGAACTTTTTTATGCCAATCATCTTGAGGATTAATTAATGCAACCCAATAAAAAGTATCTACAAAAATAGTATCCATCAATCAACTTTTGGCGTTCCGTAAATATAATGATCGTGTTGGACTGCCCCATCTGTTGGTAATTGTTCTTTTTCTGACTCTGTTAGCTCTGCAATTAAATCTTCTGCTATTGCCCAAATTGGTTGGCTGGATTTTTCAGCTTTTTTGGTACTAGAAACTTGAGTTAGATAATCTTCGATAGTTGCTTGAAGATTTTTAACTACCACATCTAAAGACTTAGCTGTTACTTTATAACCAGCAATTTCCGAACAAGAAGCAGCATAACCAGACTCATCTTTCTCAATTAAAATATTTAACTTAGTTTTCATTATCTTAATTTTTATCTGATGAAGATTGTAGCTTTTCTGCGATCGCGATTCTGACAAATTCCTGCCAATTATCTCTAGCTTCCAACTCTTTCTTCATGGAAGCGGAGACTCTGATTTGCAATCTTTCTCTTAAGGGTTCATTTCGATCTGTTGTAAAACAATATTTTTTTAAATCTGGATTTCCCCCTGGACGACCACTGGCTTTTGTTCCTGGCATAGTGAAATTTTAGTTTGTAGGCACAGGTTCATTATAGCAGGTAGCCATACAAATAAATTGGTATTAATCATTGATTTTTGCACGTATACACGTTAGAATAATATTAAAGACGGTTTTGAGCCTGAGAAACTTTAACCGCCTTTAAATCGAAACCACTCACGCAAAAATTGAACATGATTGATTCATACATCAGTGTAAAGCAAGAAAAACTAGAAAAACAAGGACTTGAAGTAATTAAACAGCAAGGAAAGAATTACATAGATTTATATTCAGGGGGTCGGCTCGATGGACTTAGCGGGTTAGAACCTCGATCGCCTGATATATACTGGCAGGGATACCAGTTAGGTCAACGGGAATATTGGTGCAAACTGCGTGGTTTAGAAATACCAGAAATAGAAACTTTTGAGTCCGATTGTACAGGATCGAAACCATCTGCCTAGCTTCTGTTATTAGCTACTGTAAGTTGATTTACATTTAACCTGCAAATATTCAGACGTTCAATCCCATATATAGCTGGAAACGTTCTGGCAAACTAGAGCGAGCGTCTTAGGGATAGAAGATTGTATCGCTCTACTCACAAGACTTTTAAGGAATACTGCCAAGATAGATTTGGCTTTACTCGTCGCAGAAGTGATTATTTAATCGGTGCAGCAGAAGTTGTTGATAACTTGTCTGGCGAACCAGAACCAAAACAAAAACGAGAACCGTTGGTTCTCATTTTACCTACCTCAGAAAGACAATGTAGACCTTTAACAAAGCTCGAACCAGAGCAACAGAGAGAAATCTGGCGTGAAGCGGTAGAAAGTTCTAAAGGGAAAGTGCCATCGGGTAAAGTTGTTGCCGATCTCGTAGCTAAAATTCAGGGAAAGTCTAACTTAAAGCAACAGCAAGTTAGTTCTGGCACCAAAAATGAGAACCACAAACAATTAAACGAAGGAATAAATTACAAGCAAGGAATGGGTTGTGAGTTTTATGTACGAGTTAGCCAGGAGACTTGGGAGAAGTTGAATAAATATGCTGAATATATTGGTACGGCTACTTTAAATGGTGCGGTGGCAAGATTACTAAACGAAGTCAATCATGGTGTTATCTGAATAAAGTAAAAGATAATCGAGATCATCTTCACAAATACTATAAGGAGATCGCTTTTTAAAATCGGGCATTTATCGATCGACCCTATGAGTATAGGTATTTGGGGATTTGAAAAATTTTTACTTTTGTCCTGCAACAAAATCAAACTTTCAACCGAATAACTAATTGAGAAGATTGATTCGCTTCTACTTGAGGACAAAAGTTATGAAAACAAAGAGGCAAGAGGAATTCGGGCAAGAGTTTCAAGATAGTAAAAAATTGTTGAGAAACCAAGAGCTAGCCGAGAAAAAAATTTGGTTATCAGGTATTTTGGGGTCAATTTTTGGTGGTTTTGGAGCTTATGTTTACTGTGAAAGATATCGAAATATCATACCAGGGTTATTGCTGTCTGTGGTAGTAGGCTGTGTCGCAGCACCATCTTTAGCAGAGGAAACTTGTGAAAACACAGGATATGGAACTGAATGTAGCCATGTTGTCGATTTTGCTCCTATCTTTTTATTAGTGGCTATTATCGACAATGCCAATGCAATTACAAATGCTAGAAAAAAACTTAAAAAGTTTGAAGAAGCTGGGTTTTGACCAGATCGCACAGAAACTTTGAAGCTAACTTTGGATTGACGATTGGCTGGGATAGCAAAACGAGCGATAGGTTGGATATTCCAAAATTACGAGATTGCGAGCATTTTTAACACAGTATTAGTTCTCTCTATAAGATTATGTACGATTGGCTTACAGAATTACAGTGCTATGAGATTCTTTAAGTTAGTCGAGATAGCTCTTTTAAAGACATTCATCGTGCTTATATCTATTTAGCATGGCAATGCCAAAAACAACTACTAGAAGGAAATGAGGAAAGCAAAAAACAAGCTGAAGACTTTTTAAAGTCAATCAATCTAGCTTACGAAAGACTAAAGTCTAAATTTCAAGGTTTAAATTTTACTGATGGGTATAAAAATCAGCAAAATATAGAAGTTAGAAAAACTAATCCCGAGTTTTGGTATCAAAAAGGGGTATTACAAGTCAACTTAAGAGAGGAAGAAGAGGCAATCAGAAGTTTTTCCCAGGCGATTAAATTAGATAGCTGGTATTTAGAAGCACGTTTTTATCGCGCTCATCTTTTAGCTAAAAAAGGGTTTGTATATCGCGCTGAGGCTGATTTTCGAGTGATTGACGAGCTAATGCAAAAAAAGTCCGAACCTGTAAATGCCGATTTTTGGGGCAAAGACAGAGTATATGTACGTCCTAAGAGAAAAGAAATATTCAAAGGTGAAATTAGAGTTATAGGTCTTAAATTACGTCGATTTCGTCAAAAAATAGGTTTAAATAGCTCGATTAAATATTCTGTTTTGGCTCTTACTGGTTTTGTGTTTGTAATTTGGTTGTCTTGACAAGTGACTCAGGTAAAAGCGATCGCTATTGCAAAGATACATATTTTAATTTTGGCTTATTAACGCCGAAGTAATTACAGAGAGTGAAGTAACACCATATTTTGAGATAAATTTCAATTGGTTCTTATGAAAAACAAAAATCGAACAATATTACTAGACCGAAATTCTATTAAGTGGCTCAGAATTATTGCAGCTTACCAGATTTGTAGAGGAATTTTCGGGCAGTCACTTTTACCATTTCCAGTAGATTTTTTGTTTAGAATACTTCTCTGTTCTAGTGGTGTACTTGTCTTTTTAAATAAAAAGATAGGGATCGTGTTGTTATTGATTGTATTGATTGCATCTATTCCGCATATTGAAGTTGTCTTAGAGTCAAGTTTTTTTAATTGGCCACCAATCGTACTAAATTCACCTATAAATATAGGTCTTTATTTTACTCCATTTAGTATGCAAGATTTCTCACAATCTCAAAGCATTAATGTTTCTTTCAATTTTGTCTATATTTTTCTTAGTCTTAGTTTAAAAACAATCCTCTCTGAGAAAACTTAAATAAAAAAATTCCTATTTTCTACTCCCTATTTCAACTATTCAACTATTTTTGCCCCATTATCGATCTGTTTTGTCGGAGTGTCAGGTTTTGAGTGGTAAGCTCGAACAACTGCGATCGCTCTAAATCTTCTGAAAAAACTTTTCTAAAAAACGCAACAAAAGTAAATTCCAATTTAAAAGTAAGTATAAGGTTAATCAATTTAGTTTTATGCTGAAAATCCTCACACAGTCTCAAATTATACATCGACTTAATTCTATACCTGAAAAAGATTTGCTAATGCGAAGGCAGTCAAACTGCTTTTTGCTTTTATTTTGTTTAGCTTGGTTAGAAATGTGGGAGATGGGACAATGATTGATGTAACTTTATTTTCTTGCGCTGTCGTTCGAGTATTACCAGATGGAAGGTTTCAAACCCAACGCGATAGTAGATTAGAGCGAAGCATTAATCAAATAATACAAAAAAATAACCATTCTCAGGAACAAAACTTAATAAACGATCTTGTGATTTGTATTTTGTGTGGCAACGATCCAGATGGATGGAAGAAAAAAAGTATCCAATACTATCTCAGCTACAGTGTGTATAGGCAAGCATCGCAGCTATACGGAAAATATAAGGACAAAATAAATAATAATATACATTTTAACCTTGATGAATTAGTACAAGTAGGTTGGGCAATTATTTGTGATGATAGATTCCTTATACGTTTTCTTAGAAAATACGATAGTTTACGCGGATCTTTTTTAAGATATGCGGATTTTACATTAAATAAGAAAATTTTAACCAAAGCTAACACTCTTATTATGCAAAGAGGAATGTCTTCTACAACCTCATCTCGCTGGGGGTCTATTAAAAGATCCAAATGTACTCCAGACAGAATGAGAAAAGCTTTGAAGCAAATATATTTAGGGGAAAGTTATAAAGCTTGTTTTCTTGCTTGGGAGTGTTTTAATAAAGTTTGTATATCTACCAACTTTCAGCATCAAGATGAACCTACAAATGATCAATTTAAAGGAATACTGGATTTATGGCAAAGACAATCTAAATCTAGCGATTTTACTAAAATGGCTTCTTATCAAGTTGATATTGATAGGATTAAAAAATATCTAGCAGAATGCATCGAGGCTATCGAAAATTCTAAAGTAGTTTCTATTGACTTACCAATTAGTGAGGATACAAACAATACAATAAAAGATAATTTACCCAATGAAAATAGAATGTATGGTTTGGATGTAGAAGATATTGAAAATAGCAGTTTTATTAAGCAAATTAGAGAAATTATTCCTCTAGTTGATCGGCAGTTAATTAAGGATAACACGACAAACAAACTGAAGAATAGAATTAGAATATTCATTCTATTTGGATTAAAATGTCGCTTTGATGCCGACATTGCTAAAGTATGTGGAGTCAATCGTAGTAATATTGGACGTACAATTAAACCTAATTTTAGTAGGCTTCAAAAAGATAAGTTTTTAAGCTTATTAATCCAAAATCTTACAAAAAGTGGTGATTCTTTTTTTGAGTTTAATGATATTGCAAGAGTAAATCAAATATTGATTGAAGAATTGCCGGTATATTATCAGAACATAGTCTTAAAAATATTTAACGATCAAGATTATTTATTTGAAAATGAGCAAGAAGTCAGTCCCTGTCCTTTACTTATTGAAGCTTACAAATTGTATATAAATAATGAAATATCGTTGATTAAGAAAGAAAAACGGAATATTCCTGAAGAATCTTTTCTACCTACTTTTATTATTTATGTGGATCGAATCAAAAACTATATAGAACAACATCATATTTCTATTCCTCAACAAAACTACGATACTCTCGTCAAAATAACTCATCCACTTATCGATCTATGGCAACGCAAAAAAGTTTGTCAAAATAATTAAGCTTTTTTGTCTCTCTACATAATTAATAATCTGACCATTACTAGAAAAAATACAATGTTTGACAAATTTCAACAATCTAATTCTATAAGTATTATTGAAGCTCTTTATCCAGAGCAAATAACAATTTCTTTATCACCTGAAGAAATTAATAGAGCCAAACCAAGAGAACAAGATTATTCAAATGATTGGGCGCGTCATAATGCCTGGCTAAACCGCTTGAGTGTAGATGCTATTTGTAAATGGTTACAAGAAGAAATAGAAACAGATGAGCGAATACAAATTTGGGAAGAAGATCTGCTTCATACTATCTGGGAAGTGGTAAACGGTACGGCAATCGAATTGAGCGGAAAACGCATAATTTTGATTCCAAAAGAGGATTTGGATACAGAAGAATTCATCGTACCCGCAGAATGGATTAAGATTCATGACTGGGTAGGAGATTATTACCTAGCTGTTCAGGTAAATTTAGAAGATATGTGGTTGCGTGTTTGGGGTTGTACTACTCACAAGCAGATTATGCAAAAGGGTGAATATGATTCAATATGGTGCAACTACTGTATAGGCGTAGAGGAGTTGATTTCAGATCTAGACGTAATGTTAGTTGCTAGAAAATATGATGCTGTCAATAAATTGGATGTAGCTCCTTTGTCCACCTTTACTAGAAGTCAAGTAAATGAATTAATGGCAGAGCTAAAACAACCTAGTTCTTTTTCTCCTCGATACAAAGTTGATATAGATCGATGGTGTACATTTATCGCAGATAACCAGCGTAGGAATAAA
Organism: Stanieria sp. NIES-3757; assembly: GCA_002355455.1. Classification (NCBI taxonomy): domain Bacteria; kingdom Bacillati; phylum Cyanobacteriota; class Cyanophyceae; order Pleurocapsales; family Dermocarpellaceae; genus Stanieria; species Stanieria sp. NIES-3757. The sequence goes on along the minus strand of AP017376.1, from coordinate 125,882 downwards.
CTTTATAAAAGAAGAAAATCAGTCATCAAAAAACCAGTCATCAAAATTAATATTAAAAACTGGTTTAAAGGTATTTTTGAAGATTTTTATTATACTGATAGCGAATTTTTTCATCCTAGAGGAATGCTAACACCGCAATGGATGAATATATATTCTCAAAATTTACAAACACAAGAAGGAATTTCAAAAAGTCTAGAAATCGATCTAGGAATCAAAACTTTTATATTGCAAACAATAGCTACAATCAATCAAAATAATAATTCAGATTTACTTATTAAAATATATCCTTCACTAAAATCAGAGTTTCTAGATTTACCTGTTGGTATTAAAGTAAAAATAATGGATATAGAGAAAAATACGTTAATAGAAAAAGAAGTTAGTGAAAACGAAAAAACTGGTCGTATTGAGTGTAGCATCAAAGATATTCAAGAAAACGAAATTTATGTTATAGAAATGTATTTTGATGGTTTTAGTCAAATTTGTGAAATTAAATTTTAACAATAGTATTGAAGTAGTATTTAAAGATGTCTGCCATTTTAAAGTTTAATCCAGATACTGAAGCTGGATTTACATTGTCAACAAATTATTCATCAGAAGAAGTGTTTGGGGTAGAATTATATTTATCTTCTCAATCTGCAAATTTAAATAATCGATGTTGGAAGGGAACGTTACAAAAAAGACCTGATTTAAGTATCGTAAATCAAAAAAATGTATTTGAACATTTAGCTAATTGGCAAAAGTCAATAGATAGATTCAAAAACAATTCTCATACTGACTCTTTAGCGATAATAGATATCAAAACTATTTCTACTGATGTTGTCAATCAAGAGATTGATGAGATTAATAAACAGATTCAAGGCATGATCGAAGAAATTAGAGATTTATCTAATTATTTAGTTTTAGCTTTGCATAATTGGTGGGCGCATACGAATCAATTAAATTTTATCAGAAATCAATTGTATGAAAATATTATTAATTTTACTCAACAATCTAATTTCCAAAACGATAATATTTTTAAGCTATTTATACAAAGTGATAACAGATTTATTAGACAATTACCTTGGGAACAGTCAATCAAAAAATGGATAATTGAATTATCTAAACATGATCATAGAGCAAATAATATATCTCAGTTAAAATTATCAGTTAATTTTGTTTCACAGGACAAAGAAAATGGTAATAATTTGAATTACAATTACCAAAAGATATTTATAAACAATAGTGAAAGTAAAAAAATTAATGTATTGGTAATAATAGGTTCTGGAATAAAGATAGATCAAGAAGAAAGACCTGACAATTTAGATTCAAGATTAGATTCAATACAATGCCAAAGCAATGGTCAAAGCATAGAAATAAACCTTCAAAAAATAAGACCCGAAAGTTGCCAAGATTTAGCCGAAAAAATAGAAAGTAATAGTAATTTTGATATCTTGGTCTTTATCGGACACAGTGATACTCTTCCTAATAGTCAAGGAAAACATAGAGGTATTATTCAATTATCACAAAGCTCACAATTTCCTATATACAGGCTTAGAGATACTTTAAGAAACATCAATGAAAATAATCAAAAACATAGATTGTTAATATTCACTTCATGTAGTAGTTTGGGTTTGGCAGAAGATGTACTTAATTTTGTTGAAAATATATCATGTATTGCTTATAAAGAAGCTATTACAGATATATTAGCTCTAGATTTTTTGACTAGCTTTTTTCAAGAGTTTTGCAATCCAAAAAACCACAATCTTGATATGGTTATGCTAAAGACTAAACAAAAAATTAGTTCTACTCAAGAAGAGAATGATTTTAGTTTAGAAGTATCTTGGTTGCCTGTTGTTGCTTTACCACCAAAAAGACAAACAATTCCTTTGATTTATATTTATCATGATTTTACTAAAATTTTTCCACCAGGAGAAACAAAATTTCTCGCTTATGCAAGAATAATAATGGGCTGTTGCTTTGGGATTATCTTATCTTTTCTACAAATAGAATACTTTCCTTTCTGGATGCAGTTTCTATCGATTTTCGTATTTTTGGTAAGTTTATTTGGATACTTTCATTTTATTAGAAGCAATATAAGTAGCAATGTTAAAAGGTTAATAGCATTTTGCTTAATTATTCTTGTTTTAGCTTTCTTATTTAAAGCTGGGAGTAGTCTTCCTAAAAGTTTTGAATTTAATTTTATAATTATGCCGATTGAAATAATAGCTTCTGTTTTAATTGCGTATTTTTCCCATAAAATTTTAAGCTATCTAGTAGATTAGTTGTTAGCAAATCTAATTTATTTGCTTGGAATATAAATAAACAAATTCTCCATTTTTAACCATAACAAAAGCTATTTTTTTATTTATCACTTCTCTTGCACCAGTTGAGCCTTGAAAAGTAAAATTGTCTTTGTTTAATTCCTTATTAACATTTTCACGAGAAATCTCCAATCTTTTTAAATTTGCGATCGCTTGTGAAAAGGCTTTAACTGCATCATACGACATTGCAGTGGCATAGTTAACATCTGCTTTCCAAAGTTTTCTAGAATCATCAAAAAAATTCTTTGAAATATCATTAATATGTTGATTCCAAGATAAAGCCATTACTAATCCATCTGCGTTCTTTTCATTTAGCGTTGATTTACTATATAAGTTGGCTAAATCCCCTAGTATAAGTATGTCTGAGTTTTTCTCTTTAATAGCTTTCATCACCTCATAGGCTTTTGTATCTAAATTAATATCGGGAACAATTAAGATAACATCTGCCATTTTGTCAATAGCTTCTTGCACATTTGTTTTTGGCTTATATTCAAAACGATTAGTAAAGTCAAATTCAGCTACTACTTCGGTATTAGACCCTCCCCCAAATTCATCATTAAATTTTTTTCTAATTTCTTTGCTATAAGTAGCACGACTTGTATAAAAAATTGCTATTTTCTTTTTTCCCTGAGATTTTGCATATTCTGCTAATGCTATAGCACCATTAAAATTAGTAATATTTATTTGATGTGTATAATCCTTGTCATTTTCCGATAATTTATTTGTTGTACTTATAGAAGTAATAAAAGGCATTTTTTGGAAATTATAAACAGAAGCTGCTGCAAGACTAACATCAGATGTCCAGTGTCCGATAGCACCTAAAAAAAAGTTGTTTTTTGAAATTGTTTGAGCAATTTTTTGCGCTTTTATCGGATTGTCAGCATCATCAATAATTGCAATTTTTAAGGGTAAGCTATTTATCTCATTTGTTTTATTAATATCATCTTGAGCTTTTGCAAAGCCTCTTAACATTTCTAAAGCTTTTTTTGGTTCGCGACCAATACTAATAGGAACTAAAACAGCTATAGTTATAGATTGGCGATTGCCTATTTCTATTTCGCTATTATTTTTATATATAAGAGATTCTGGATCGTTTCTACATTCATTTTTTAAGCTACTATTAAACCGCTCTATAGCCTTTAAAAACTCGGAGTTTTGATAATATATTACTCCTTGTTTTTTTTCTTCGCTCATACATACATTGGGAAGCAAAATTTTATCGCCAAAACTAATAGTATTATATATTTTCCAATCTCCTAATTTAGATAACGCTAATGCTGAGAGCAAAGGGATTAGTATAAATAGCAGTATCAAAAGGATAAACCTGTTGAGTAAATGCTGATTAGTCTGCTTTTTGTAAGTATGTCGCATAATAGTCCCAGATATATATTTATCAGAATAAAACAAAATCCTGATGATATATTTGGTGCAATTATAAATAAATCTCAACTTACTGCATAAAATTGAGCAATTTAAAAGGTTTTAAGAAAATAAGATCGCCTGCTTTGGCTAATCAAAGTTAAGTCAATCTTGCAACATTTGAAGTAAATCGATCGATATATCAGTAGGAAGTCAACTAAAGGCGATCGCTAGATCCGATCAAATAAAATAAATTAAGATGCTAACTTATTACTGACATAACGATTCAAACTAACTTTAGCTTCTGCCGCTTCAATAGCTAACTTACGATGAAGCTCTGGAGGAATGCGAATTTGAAATTTACCGCTATACTCTTTGTTAGCAAAAGGTTCTGGAATCGATTCACCGTTAGCTTCCATATCTGCAATGACATCTTTAACTAAATCTGTAATTCCCGATAGTGCAGCAAGATGATTCTCATCTAAATAAGAAAGGCTGGGAAATTCCACACATAGCCCGACAAATTCTTCATCTTCTACTGACCAAAAAACTCTATAAGTATAGTGAAGAAAATTAGTTTTAAGGGATAATTCAGATCGATCGACATTTTTTTGGCTATTCATCGTTCATTTCCTCCATTTTTTCAATTGCAGCTAGAACTTGCTTAACTTGATAAGGCTTGGCTTTCCCCTTTTTGTTTTGAATGTTGACACGAGGATCTCCCACCCAAGGTGTTTTATAAACAAGGTGACTCGTTCCTTGTTGTCTTGCTTCACCAAAATAACGATCGCAAACTTTTACTAAATCATTGAATTTTACATTTTTGGGATTTTTTTTTAATTGAGCAACGAGCTTGTCGATATCTGACATCTTCTCAACTCAAATATTAGTATCAATATTGATACTAGTTTAACATTTGTGCAACATTTTAAGTAAATCGTTCGATATATCCAGTAGGAAGTCAACTAAAGGCGATCGCCTACTATGATTAAACCGATTAAAACGGTAATAACGACAATATTAGAGACAATTTTTACAATACTCAGTTCGGGTTTATTCCATACCGCCGATGACACGGCATATATCGATGTTTATAGATATCAAGTTCGTCAAACATATCGAGTTCATAGCAATGAATTTAAACGCTGGCTGAAAGCTTATGTCAGAGGCACATACAACAAATTCTTAACCCCAAAAGAAGTTAATTTATTGATAGAACAATTAGAAACAGAAGCTTTATTCAAACCAAAAGCCGAAATTTACCACGATCGCGTTGTTCGATCCAAAGGAACTATCTATATCAACGTAGGGGATGACAAGGGAAGCGCGATCGCTATTAACAAAAAAAGCTGGAAAATTGTTAAGAATCCTCCCGTTCGATTTAAAACTTCCCAATTCATCGAACCCCTACCCCTTCCAGTCAAGGGAGGCAAAATTGAAGACTTGTTAGAGTTTACTAATCTCAATCCCGAACAATTGATTTTAGTAGCAGGTTGGTTATTGGGTACGCTTAGTCCCAATCCTCCCTATCCTTTGTTAATTATCACTGGCGAACAGGGTTCTGGTAAATCCAGTTTGGCAAGAATGCTCAAACAACTAATCGATCCTGGCAAAGGAGTATTGCGATCGCAACCCAAAGACGAACGCAGTCTGATGGTTGCAGCCATAAATACTTGGGTATTATGCTTTGATAATTTATCAAAACTCTCTCAATCTCTTTCTGACGGTTTGTGCCGACTTAGTACGGGTAATAGTTATGTAGATCGAAAGCTTTACAGTGACGGAGAACAAACGGTAATCGAAGCAGCACGATCTGTAATTATTACTAGTATTGTAGATACAGTAACTAACGCAGACTTACTAGACCGTTCGATTTGCATTCATCTCGATCCCATTCCCCTACAGCAACGACGTTCGGAAACAGAAATTAACCTTCGCTTTGAACAGTTAAAACCAAGAATTCTGGGATTACTCTGCACTGCCGTCAGTCAGGCTTTAGCCAATCGAGAAAGAGTTATCCCTCTTTTATGACTATAGGGTGATAAAATAATTGAAAATAAAAACCCAATGAAAAATGGTGACACCACGAAGAGAAGCATCATCAACAGTGAGTTTTATCGATCACTATTGTCAAGCCTACCAAGAGCTATTCTCTGATGTGAGAAATTATGAAGCATTCAAATTAATACATTTAGGAATGCTATCAGAAATACCTAGAAAGTCGCTACCAAAGATAGCAAGAGCGGTAGGATTAAAAGATAGTCAAGGATTAAATTATTTTCTATCTGAAGCTCATTGGAATGTAGAAAAAATACGAGAAATTAGATTATGGTTGACTAAATTATTGATTGGAGAAAGAAAAATAACTCTTTGTATTGATGAAACAGGAGATGTCAAGAAAGGAAAAACAACTGATTATGTAGCCAGACAGTATATTGGTAATTTAGGAAAGACAAAAAATGGAATTGTGTCGGTTAATGCTTATGCAGTAGTAGAGGGAATAACATACCCTTTACTTTTTAAAATATTTAAGCCGAACAAATGCCTCAAAGCAGAAGATACATATAAAACCAAACCACAACTAGCTGTAGAAATAATCAAGGAATTACAAAAATGGAACTTTAACATCAAGTTAATATTAGCTGATAGTTTGTATGGAGAAAGTGGAGATGTAATTACAGTTTTGGAGCAATTGAATCTGGAGTATATTGTGGCAATTCGCTCTAACCATAAGGTTTGGATGTTCGGCGATGAGAAAAAAAAATATAATCGATGGCAAGCTTATCAACAAAAATTATCTCGAAAGAAGAGCGAAACTAGATACATTAGAGAAATTATTTTTGGCACAAGAAAACATATTCGTTTCTATCAAATAAGTAAACAAGACGACAAAAACCCTGAACCAAAAGATACTTGGTTTATTATGACGAATAAAAAAGGCAAAATTGCCACCACAATTGCTTCAGAATATAGTTTGAGAAACTGGATTGAATATGCGTTTAAACAAGTCAAAAATGAACTTGGTTGGGCAGATTTTCGAGTTACAGATTATCACGGTATAGAACGCTGGTGGGAATTAATTATGAGTACTTATTTTTTAGTAAGTCTTCAAGCTAATTATTTTCAATTAGAGACGATTGTTCCCGATGCCAATTCTCAAGTCTCTACTCTTAAATCAGTTTCTTCTTTTCCTTTCTCTAATCATCAGGCGTGGGATTCTGGTGCTGGTTGGAAAAGTTCTTTAAATAACTTGCGCTTAATTATTCAACCATTAATCTTTTTCTCTCTTATTCAACCTTGGCTATCCGTATTTCCTAATCAACATCTTCAACTTGGTTTTTCTAAGTTAATCAACATTATGAATCGCTTTCGTGGTTCTCCTTTTCCTCAAAGTCAATTTTTAGAGTATTCGTTCTCTGTTGCTTGCTAATTCAATATTTTTCCCCATAGTCATAAAAGAGGGGTTATATTAAATCCGTTTAATTGCCCATGATATAATCAAGCAGAGAAAATAACCAAATTCAATTGATGCCGAAACGAATTAGAATCGAACCTCATTTAAGTATAGAGGAACTAAAACAACGATATCGTAATTCAAGAGAACCACGAGAGCGAAGTCACTACCAAATTATCTGGTTGTTAGCAGAGGGAAAGACTACAGAACAAGTAGCAGAGATAACTGGCTATAGCCGTAGCTGGATTTACGAACTTGTCTGGGGTTACAATCGCTTGGGGGCAGAAAGCTTGGGGGATAAAAGAAAAGAGAATCAGGGAGCCAAGCCACTATTGGATGAACAACAACAAGCCTTATTATGGCAAGCCCTTCAAGCAACACCAGAGTCAGGAGGATTATGGAGCGGAACCAAAGTAGCAGCTTGGATGAGTGAGTTATTAGGCAAAGAGATCGCACCTCAAAGAGGATGGGATTATCTTCGAGGACTAGAATACGTCCGTCGAAGACCAAGACCTACTCATGTCGAAAGTGATCCCGAAGAGCAACAACGCTGGAAAAAAAACTGGCGCAGACTGCCGCAGCAATTAAACAACAATATCCTGAATCAACGGTAGAAACTTGGGCTGAAGATGAGCATCGAATCGGATTGCAGCCAGTAAATCGAATCATGTGGATAGAAAAGGGTCAGCAACCGATAGCCAAAGTTAATTGGCGATTTCAATGGTTGTGGTTAGCAGGATTTGTACATCCTGGTTCAGGAGAAACTTATTGGTGGATTGTACCCAAGTTGAACACTAAAGTTTTTAGTCTTTTGTTAGAAGATTTTGCTCGGCATTTTGAGATAGGTGAAAAAAAGCGAGTCATTTTAGCGCTCGATCAAGCATCTTTTCATACTACTGAAAAGCTAAAAGTTCCCAAAGGAGTACATTTATTCTGGATGCCTCCCAAATCACCAGAATTACAACCTGCCGAAAGATTATGGCCTCTGACTAATGAAGCAATCGCGAACAAAACTTTTGACACTCTCGACCAATTAGAAGAAATTATGATTCAAAGATGCCGTAGTCTACTTCGACAACCACAATTGATTCAAGGATTGACTAACTATCATTGGTGGCCTGAAGACCTGATTTAATTATGGGTATTCAAACGGATTTGATATTAATCTAGAAGAATCTCCCCGTATGGCAGATTTTGCCGAGTGGGTAACGGCAGCAGAACCAGCCTTGGGTTTTAAATCGGGAACTTTTCTTCAAGCCTATCAAACTAATCGCGAACAATCCCAAAAACTGACGATAGAAGATTCTCCTGTAGCACTAGCAATTCAATCTTTATTAGAAAGAGAATCTTGCTGGCAGGGAACGGCAACCGAGTTATTGAAGTTGATTAAAGGGTATGCAACAAAATATGAATACTCTGCCTCTGACTTACCCAAAGCTGCCAATAAACTTAGCGGACAGCTACGGAAAATCAATCCGGGATTGCGTGCTGTAGGTTTAGAAGTTAATTTCGAGCGTCGGGGAAAGTCTGGTACTCGTGTAATTAAGATCGAAAAGATTGCTTCTTAATCGTCAGACTGTCAGTCAGATAGTTTTTGTGTCTTACTGGTACATAACTTTAATCTCTGCTGACGATCCTGACAATAGCTAAATTAAAACATTTGTGAACTACTATGACTATTTACTTCTACGATGCAGGTAAAAATCCTTATGGATGCTTTTCAAATTTTGCTTTCTATGGTGTTAGGTTAGATATATTTCAATGCAGAACGGGCGAACACTATTTCCAAGCACAAAAATTTGAGGGAAACTCTTCAACAGAGCGTGAAGCAAAGCGTAATAATTTGTTATTAAAAGAAATACTAGCAGCAAAAACGCCAGAAGTAGCAATTGCTTTAGCTGAGAATTATCGGCAATTTTGGCGTAGTGACTGGGAAGAAGTAAAAGACCAAATGATGTATCAAGCGGTATTAAAAAAATTTGATTGGCATAGAGATATAAGAAAAATATTACTCAGTACGGGAAAAAAAGCGATCATTTATAATTCTCCTTCAGATTATTACTGGGGTTTTGGAGAAGATGGTACTGGTGATAATAAACTAGGTGAAATTTTGATGTCGGTTAGAGATATTTTACAAAAGAAAACAGACCGCTTAAAAAATCATTCTGGTGCTAGTTATAGGTGGTGGTTGTAGTAGTTACTACAGAAAAACACTATTATTTAATTTTTCAGATAAAAATGCTTTATATTCGGCATTACTAGCTTCACCTTGCAAATTTATTTTCTTCATCTCTGCAACAATGAGCCTGAATCTACCGAAGGTACTAATAGATAGATGTAAGAGGAATTAAAAGGTGAAAAAAACTTCGACTACAGTTTTAGGCTTAATATTATTATCGATAACGCTGCGATCGCTCTCAAACTTTTTGCACAATCAAATTCAAGTTTTGACTCAGAAAAAAACACGCTATTGCAAGCATTTCCTAGTTGGTAGAGAGTCTTAAACAACACATAAAAATAAACCCTTAAGTTTTCACCGCGTCTAAGTCAATATTTAGATGTTCCTATCGAATTAGAAAAAATTCCCGTCTTCAAAGGATAGCTGCATCAATATGAGCTGCATCAATATGCCTTTTTTATCAGATTAACCAACATAACCCTCTCAAGCAAAATGTATCGTTATGACTCCCACTAATCGTTATCAAAAGCGATCGCCTCACCCCCAAACACCAACTTCTAACAATTTGGTATTTTTCTACAAATGGCTTTGTTATCTATTCCAAGATTTGCTTATCGTTCCCTCATCCGAAGTCTATGGCGATGCCATCGTTACTAAAAAGCTAGCCCAACAGTCTCGTTGGGTTGCAGGTATTTTAACCGTTACCAATTTAATTAATGCTGCTAGCAGTTTTCCCCTGCTGTTGTTGACTTTGATTGATTTCGGTATCTTTGGTTGGCTATTAGCTATTGCTATAGAACTCGGTTTGATTAAGTTTAGTAATTGGACGGGAGTTGTAGCGATCGCCTACGAAGCCCAACACAAAAATTGGAACGGTATCGGTTTGGCAGGGGTTGTTTTAATTAATATCGTCCAGTCTTTTGTCGGAGGAGTGGGAACGCTAATTCTATTAGATCGACCGAGTTTGAGCGATCGCTTGAGCGAACAATTAATTCAAGAGCGAGTTATCTTTCCTCAAGAAAAAAAAATAGAGGCTTTACAAATCGAACCCCAACAACTAACTGAGGCTAAAAACCAGTGTCAAAACCTAGAAGCTCGATTGGCACAAACTCCACCCAATAGTCCCAAACGAGGTTCTTTATTTCCTCAAGCTTATGGTTCGTGGCAAGACTACAATTTACCCCTACCCCAGCGTAGTTATTATACCTCTCCCGTTCCTCAGTGGCCCTGGTGTCCTAAAAGTAGTATGCTAACGGAAATTCATGCCGAAAATTTAGCAACAGCAGAAAAAGAGTTAGAACAACTCAAGGTAGAAATCGCCAAAAAGGGTAATTTGAGTTATTTACATTCAATTCCCGATGTTTATACTCAAAATTTTGATGAGAATGACGAAATAAAATCCAGCATGAAAGCAACGGCGATCGCCCTCGATTTGTTTTTCAGTCGCTTGAAAAATGGCGAATGGGCAATGCTCGGTCTTAGTTTGTATGTATTTATCCTTTCTGTGGTTACTTCTGGAATTGCTGTAGGTTTAATTGCGACACACGCCCAACGGGAAGACGTACAGATGTCTTGGAGTGAAGCAGCAGCAGAGGCTTTTATCGAATTTCTCAAACAGAAACGACAAGAACAATTCGAGCTTCATAGGGTGAGTAGTCAGAAAGATCTCATTCTTACTTCTAGCGATCGCCATAATTATTCTCTTAATGGCAAATCTAAATCTCAGCAGCAGTAAATTTTAGCTATTTGCATCGAAGTTCAAAAAAGACCGATAACCAGATAAACCACTCTAAATTTATCCATGCAAACCCTCGCAGAACCAAAGCTATTAGTTCTAACACCAGAAGAATCCGAACTGGTTGGCGATGACGAATCAAAATTACTCGAATACGTTCGAGAAGCTTACCTTAAAGAGCGCGATCGCCCGTTAGCTGAAGCTTTAGGTTCTGTAGAGGCTGCTTTGGAAGATATCCGCGAGGGATGCGATCGCTTGAGTTACTTGCTGTCGGAAAAAGAGTTCGATGGGATTTCCTATTCGCAATGGCAAACGGCGATGAGTCGCCTTCTTTATGGAACTCATTATTTATTATTTGTGACGGGAATCGATCGCCAGTATTGGCGCAAGCTAATTAAGGATTGGTTTACTGGTTCTTGGTGGCGCAAACTAAGACTCGATAAAAATTACTTTTCCGAACGAGACAGTTTGGAGGAGTGTTGGCGAAATGTTAGCTATATTTACAATTTCTGGCAACTATCGGGATTGACTTATCCGAGTGCGGAATGGACGGAAACTCATTGTCAGCGTTTGCAGCTTTATCTACAGCAATTGCCCATCTCTAGCCAGCATTTAGCCCAGTGGTTGCAAATCAAAATCCAAAACAGTTACCGCATGGGTAAGTTACGTATCCCTCTGTATTCTTCTACTTCTCAAGATAAAAGACCGACTAGTATCAATTGAAAAAACTATGTTTATCTTACCCGATACCATATACGATCTATTTCCCTCCTGGTTTGAAATTATCGGCGATCGAGAATTTCAGCAACGCTACCGAGAAGGAGAGCGTCAGTTTGCCAAAAAGCGTTTGCTCAATATAACTATAGATGCAGCAGAATTTTTAAACATAGACTGGCAGGGGTCGGATTTAAGGTATTTTGGCAGATTACCCGATAATTTGGCAGGTATTAACCTGCGTCGTGCCAATCTGTGCGGACAGGATTTGAGCGGTAGAGATTTACGCCAGGCAAATCTAACGGGAGCTAATTTACGTCACGCGAATCTAACAGGGGCAAACTTAGCAGGAGCAAATCTGAGTCAGGCAAGGTTGGTTAAAGTCAATCTTCATCGCGCTAATTTAATCGGAGCGCAGCTAGAAAAAACTAACTTAAATGGCGCGAATTTGAGCCAAGCAGAACTAGAAAAAACTAATTTCAGTGGGGCAAATTTAGTAGGAGCAAATCTAGCCTGGGTAAACCTCCGTAATAGTAATTTAATTCATAGCAAGCTCAACTGGGCAAACTTGACTGGTGCAGATTTGAGCGGTTCGGATCTCGCTTATAGCCAGCTAAAAGGAACGGCGTTAGCAGCAGCGCGATTACCTGTTGGATTTAAGATGGTTTATTATTAATTTTTTGATGTGTCTTAGGCGAGTTAGATTGTCAATCTTTAGTATAAATTATTACTGCTTCACTTAAAACTCTTTCGCGAAAAAAGCGACTTAATTCTGCTGGTGTTCTTAAATCTACTTCTCGCCCTAGCATTTGCGATAATTCATCTTGCAGATCTACAATTGCTAACCCTGGCGTTTTTCCTTCGGCAAACTCTACTAATAGGTCTACATCACTTTGGGCGGTAAAATCATCTCTTAATACCGAACCAAATAACGATAATTTATCAATCTCATTTCGCTGACAAAAATCTTTTAGTTTCGCAATAGGTATTTTAATTGGTAATGCTAAAGGAGTTTTCATTTTTGTCGATCTTTTTATCTTATTTATTTTTATCTATCCTACTTTTAAATGGTTTAGCATTTAAAGGGATTGGTAGTGGTATTTTTGAGATTGTTACTCGATTTGACTCTGACACTTATAGAACAATTTATGCCGTACAAATAGGTAAACATATTTATGTGCTTCATGCTTTTCAGAAAAAATCTCCTAAAGGCATTAAAACAGCACAAAAAAATCTAAATTTGTCGTATTGTTTTATGGTCATTTTTATTAATTTGCGGATGCTGTTAAACATGAATTAAACTCAATCTATCTCTACAGACTTTTTACATTTCAAGCATTTGCTTAACTTCTTGTAAAGAATATTCGGGACTGTCTTTATCTTCTTCTTCAGCCGATCTTAAATCTCGTAAGTCTTCTAAATCTTCTAGTATCTCTTGTAGTTTTAGAAATTCTTCATAAGGAAGTACGGCAAACTCTTTTTGACCATTTTTGGTTATAAATTCGGGATGTAATTCAATCATTGTATTTACTTGGTTTTTATTATTGGTAAGCGTCTTTTCTATGTTTGACTCGGTGAATCCTTAAAATTTCACCATCAATTTTAAATAAAATTCTATATGTTCCAACTCTTAATCTATATTCTGGAGCAAAATTAGTGAGTTTTTTGATATCTCCTTGTAGATTATTCTCCATAGCTTCAATTTTAAGTAAAATTTTTTCTCTTAAATTGGGAGATAAGGCTTTTAAATCTTTCACTGCTTGGCGTTTAAATTTAATTTGATATTTCACATCTTACTCTTAGCTAATTTTAAAATTGAGGAATTTATATTTCTGCCTATTGTAACGAAGAAGTTTCTATGCTTGAGGAAAAAGAAGAATTTACATTTTTCCTTAAACAGATATTTTAAAATATTTGATCTTAACAATTATTTTGGTTTGTTTTACGGTTTCAAAAATTGAATCGAGCTAGTAGGTTTTTTCTATGTTTGTTTAAGGTAATTGTTGCAATAAACTAGCTGCTTGTTCGGCTAAAACAGTGTTACCTTGAGCAATGAATAATTTTTGGGCTTTTTGAAGATTAGCTCGCGCTGCTTCAATAGCTCCTTTTTTTTGATACACCAAAGCCAAGTTACCATAAGCTTTAGCATCATCGGGATTAATCAGGATGGCTTGATTAAAGTCAGCGAGAGCTAGATCTAGTTTGTTTTGGTACAAGTAGATAGTACCCCTACCGTAGTAAGCATCACCATCATTATGATTGATGTCAATCGCTTGATTGAAGTCATTTAGAGCCAAATCTAATTGACCTTGTGTTACGTAGATAGTACCCCTACCGTAGTAAGCATCACCATCATTATGATTAAGGTCAATCGCTTGATTGAAGTCATTTAGAGCCAAATCTGGATTGCCTTGCCTGGCGTAAATACTACCCCGATCGGCGTAAACTTCAGCATAGTTAGAATTAATAGCAATCGCTTTATCGTAGTCGGAGAGGGCTAAATCTAGTTTGCCTTGCTGAGCGTAAATAGTACCTCGATTGTAATAAACCTTAGCATTGAAATAAGCCCCAGTATAGTTAGAATTAATAGCAATCGCTTTATCGTAGTCGGAGAGGGCTAAATCTAGTTTGCCTTGCTGAGCGTAAAGATTACCCCGATTGTAGTAAACTATGCCATCATCAAAATTGAGGTCGATTACTTGATTGTAATCAGCTATGGCCAAATCTAGTTTGCCTTGGTCGGCGTAAACAGCACCCCGATTAAGGTAAGCTGGAGCAAATTCACGATCAATCGAAATCGCCTTATTAAGGTCGGCTATGGCCAAATCTAGTTTGCCTTGTTGATCATAAACAACACCCCGATTGTAATAAGCTTTAGTATAATCAGAATTAATCGAAATCGCCTTATTAAGGTCGGCTATGGCCAAATCTGGTTTGTCTTGTCGAATGTAAAATAAACCTCGATTAATGTAAACTTTAGCATCGTTAGAATTAATCGAAATCGCTTTATTGAAGTCGACTATGGCCAAATCTGGTTTGTTTTGTTGATCGTAAACATTACCTCTATTGTAGTAAAAAGTAGAGCGAGGATTAAGTTTAATTGCCTGGTTATAAGCCAGTTTAGCTTCTGAATAACGTTCTAGATCGAATAAGATATTACCTTTTTGGTTGTATAAATTGGCATTGTTTGGTTGCAGTGAACTTGCTGTTTCGGTAACTGATAGTGCTTCTTCTAATCGATTTAATTGTTGTAAAAACACAACTTTAGTCAGGAAAGCTGCTGCAAAACTAGGTTCGGTTTCTGTAGCTAGTTCCAAACTTTTTAATGCTGCTTCATATTTACGTTCATACCCTAAAGCCAAACCCTTGCCATAGTAAGCCAAATGAATAAATTCAGGTTTAAGTTCAATTGCTTTATCGAACGCTTCCACTGCTTCAGAATTGCGCCTTAACCGCCATAGTTTATTTCCCCTTTCAAGCCATTTTTCTGCTGTAGCATTACTTTGAGGTATTTCTGTACCTAAAATAGCATCTTGAAAAGCTTGGGTTTCTGACGTGTTTAATTTTTTCGGTTTGTTATCTTGTATCGCTAATGTGGAGTTAACCATTAATATATTTGTCAAACCGACAAATGTATTAATGGGAATTCCTAAACTAAAACCTGACTGCACCTGCTTTTTGTCACTGCTTTGACTGTCTAAAACTTCTTCTCCTTCTGCCAACCCATGAATGCCAATAACTCTGCCATCTCGATCTAATACCGCACCACCACTCATTCCTCCATAGGTGATGCTGCTATAAACCATTTCATAACCACCAGCTAAACTACCCTGACTGCTAATCAAACCAAAATTATCGGTAGTCAAAGAACTATCTTTAACCTCTAATAATCCCTGTTCTCGCTCAAAACCATAACCCAAACTAAACAACCACGGGGCTGGTTTATTGTTATCTAGCTTGGGATACCCTGCCACAAATACCGCATCGCCTTGTGTTAAAGGATAATTAGCTAACTGAGCTACTTGATAATTTTCATCACTGGTAAACTTAACTACCGCTAAATCTACCCCCTCTTGTCTTCGAGTCTTGTCAGCTTCTATTTGGTGACGTTGACCGTCATGAGTCACTATTTCATAAACAAAGTCGCGACAGGGTTGGGTGGCGTTGTCCCTTTCGCAAATTACATGATCCGCAGTCAAAACGGCATAAGTATTGTTTTCTTTAGCTACAATCACTCCCGAACCATTACTCAAACCATTAGTATTATCAATTTTGACGGTAAATTGCTTTGCTTCGGCTTCTAACTCGCCCAACCATTCCGTTAGAGCAGGTGTGTTGGCTTCTGCAATTTCTGGTTGAGGTAAATTGTAAGCAGTCACAATATTGGAATTTAATTCTCCCAACACCGTATCGATGGGAATGCCCCAACTTAACTGCCTCATTGCTTCAATTTCTTCTGGCTTGGGTTGTGTGCCATCTTGATAGACATAGACAGTATTGATGATAGGAAATTTTAGTTGACCGTTAATTCCCAGTAACTTCATATCCCCATCGAGAATTGGTCCACCACTCATGCCTGATTCGATCTCGTTGGTATAGCCAATTTGATAACCTTCTTTGAGAAGCTGGTCGGAAATTTGAGTAACTTGACCACTTGTAGTGACAAATTTCCCAGTTTGGCGAGAATAACCTGCTGCAAAAGTAGGTAGTTCGGGTTCGGCAGGTAATTCACTAGGGGTAGCTATTTTGTAGGTGTGGTTACTACTAAATTGAAGCAATGCCCGATCGTAATTGGCACTGATAGAGTTAAAAACTAGATTGGCTTGATGCGTTTGACCGTCTTCAGTTTTAACTTCAAAAGTTTTACCACTACGAACTACATGAGCGTTAGTAAGAATCAGATAGTTATTGCCTTGCTTACCAATCAAAACCCCCGAACCACCATTGTCTTTAGTGCTGATTTTAACGGTAATTGCTCTAGCTATTTCTGTAAGAGCTTTTTCCGCTTCGGGAGAAAATGCCTGAGCAACTTCATTTGATTGTGCCAACTGTTGACCCGAACTTTGAGTAAGAACCGATTTTGCTGTCAAATCTTCAGCACCTGATGTATTAATACTTAGAGACGAACAAGCACTTACCGTAAAAACCGATGTGGGTAATAGTAAAAAGCCAATTAAAGCAAAAGAACGTTTCATAAAAATTTTTATTTTAATAAAATCACTCGATAAACAAACAGAAGTGTAGAAAAGCTAGCTATGCCTGAATAAGTAAACTTAATTGTTTTGTAGTGGCGTGCCTAGAATAAAATGGTAAGTTAATATTCTTGTACTGATTAACTGCCCCCAAATTTGGGGGTCGGGGGACTGAAGTTAATTCAATCCTCTAGTGCGGGAGCATTTAACAAAAACTCATTCATGGGAACGTAAATCTGCGCTCCCGAACTTTCATATAAAGGTCCTGCACCTCCTCTTCTTTCCAAAATATCCATCAAACTTTTGAGCGCATTGTCCCCATCTGCGTCCCGTTTAAGTTGAAACAACTGATTGTCTGCGTTGCAAGTTTCTCCATTTTGAGTTCCTACTGCACAAATAACAGGATAAGCACGGACTTTGCCATTAGTTAAATAATTAAGGCGACCATTATCAAGAAAAGTTTGAAATTTAGGGGTTACTTCTTCGCAGCGTTTTTGACCATCCCAACCAGCTTCTTCAAAATGAGCAGATTTCCAATAAATAATCGGGACATTTTGATTCCGTTGGGGAACCCAAGCTACAGTAGCGGGAATTTGTTCGCCAGCAGCACTATCGAACATAGCTTTACAAAAAAAGCTTACTCGATCTTCAGAAGCTGATTGGCTAAAGCTAGGAATGGCAGCAGCAATAATAGCAGTTGCTAGGGCAATGCCCAAAACAGATTTAAGTTTCATCATTTTTTTTAGTATTAATTAATCGATAAAATTTGGTTTAAAACTGCGACGAAATACCATTAGAAACGGCTTGGAAATTGTAAGCGCCGTATTCTCTTTGAGAAGAAGATGTAGCAATAACTACATAAAAACCATCTTTTTTCAGAATAGTTTCAATCCTGGCATCAAAATTTCCCGAACTGTAATCGTCGTTTGTTGTAACTTTGTATTCTGGCTTTGGTTTTCCGTCTGAAGACATCCGTACTTTGTAAAGTAGCAGTGCAGAATTAACTTCTTTGCTAACCATATCAATGGTGACTTGTTGACCCGCACGTCCTTCAAAGATGTAATAAAAAGCTCGATTTTCTTCGGATAAACTATCTGAAATTGTTTGACCGTTCAAAGCAATTTCTTTAAAGTTGGGTTGATTTTTTTCTGTTGGTCGAGTAGATACGGGAGAAATATTTTCTTGTTTTACTGCGGTGATAAAAGAAATTAATTTATCGACAGGGATAGCAAAATTCATTCCTGTATTAAGCTTTCCAGGTTGTACTATTCCTTCAGAGTTGACACCAATGACTTCTCCTCTATCATTGAGCAAAGGTCCTCCAGAATTACCACCAAAAATAGCAGCATCGTGTTGTATAGAACCCATTTGAGATCTCACGAAGAGACTGAAAGCCGCTTAAGCATTAATCTGACGAAGCAGAGATCGATCTTGGCAGTCGCATGAGATAAAGTTCGCTCAACAGCGCGATTCTACAAGCGGAGGAAACCTCCGCGTATCTCGCGCTCAAAGTTTTTAACCAAACTTTTACAACGCTCCATCCAAGCGTTTGAGCGTTCAATCACCCAGCGAGCAACAGCAGGAACAAATCCAGATTTCCCTTGCGCTGCCTTCTCTTGTTTCGAGGGTTTGGTGGACAGTTCAAACTTGATTTTCGTCATGATCTCGGGATAAACTTGCTCCAATTGCTCAGTCAAATGTTCGGGATGATATCCGTGGTCTAGCAAAATAGTGAGCTTCGGAAGGTTAACGGGTTTTGACTGGAAATAGTCAATATTTAGCGTCAGCATCTCAATCAATCCTGCATCATCCGAGACATTTGCTGGTGTGCAGTGGGTAAAGAAAGGAAATCCCAGTGTATCAATTGCCAGATGTCTTTTAATCCCATTCGTGGCTTTGTAAAAACAAAAGCCTTTGGAAGCGACACTGGCATTACAGGTATTTTTCACGGCTTGAGAGTCAATGATTATTAATGTTGTCCACTTAGGTTTTTTTTAACCTGCTGACGTACTTGTTCATGTAAGGCATTCATGAGCTTTTCAAACACCCCTACCTTTCGCCACTGCTTGTAGTGCCAATAGACAGTTGAGTAGGGAGGTAAATCTTTGGGCAAGTCTGCCCAATTACAACCATTTTTGAGTTGATAGAGTATTCCGTCAAGGATTTCTCGCCTTGTCCAATTGGCAGGTCGGGTTTGCTTCTTAGTCGGCAATATCTTAACTAACAGGGGTTCTAGAATTTCCCATTCTTCATCGCTAAGGCTACTGGAATACTTCATGGTCAATGAATTTTGATACTTTCGAGAACTTTAAGTCCATACTTGGAAGATGTCAAATGGGTTCTATATGGTCAAATTTATCTCGGTCGATCTTAGTCACGTTGCCTTGGGTAAACGAATTTTGAAATTGAGAATCTAACGGAGTACCGATCGCAAAAACAGGTTCGCCCACTCTAACAGAATTAGGCTGTGCTAGAGTAACGGTGGGTAATTTTTTTGATTGATAAACTTGCAAAGCAGCTAAATCTAATCCTCCTTTGGCAAAACCAACCACATCCGCCGAAGCTTGACTACCATCGGCAAACACTACCGTTACCACCTTCGGAGCGTCTTCGACTACGTGAGCATTGGTAAAAATCAAACCATCTTCGCTGTAAATAAATCCACTACCAATTGCCGAACCAGTTTTGATAGTCACCACAGCGGGATTGACTTCTTCAAAAATTTGACTGGCATCTTTAGATGGACTATTTTGTGCTAAGACAGATTGAGAAACATTTTCGAGCATACTTGGCAGAAAGGTCGATTTTTCTACCCTGTAGTCTCCCAATAAAGCTCCAGTAGTTAAAAGTACCAAAGCTCCTAATTTAAAAATTTTAATATCTTGCATTTTCGCTCTAGTAAGTTTTTCACTTATAGATGAAATTATTATTCGGATGTATTTCTAATGAAATCTCAGTAATCGTGATAATACAGCTTTTGCCATCTAATTACAATCAACTTAAATCTGACTAAATAAAGATTAAATATTGTTTCAATCTTGCCTGGGGTCTATAAATGATAGATTCGATTTGATGAATAAATTTATTGGTTTATTCATTAACTTTTTTGAAATAAGTATTTAAAAAAAATTAATATTCTTGTCTATAGCACGATAATATGAATTCCGAATATCCTTTTTTAGAAGTTACCAAACCAGATGGCTCGCAATACACAATTGAGCTAGAAAATATTATTACCAAGCAAACAACAGCCGAAATTTATATTTCTCTTGGCAGACAAAGTAACAATCATATCGTTCTACCCGACCCCCACAAAACAATATCTAGAAATCACTGTTCTTTCCAATACAAAAACAATCGCTGGTGGATCGTAGACGAAGGTAGTTCTAACGGAACTTTTCTGCAACGAGAAATAGACCGACCAGAAATCGATGTGCGTTCTGAAGACAAAATTTCCCTGAGAAGTGGCGACTATATCTTGATTTTGGGAGAACTCAGTCTGTCGGAACAACCTATTTTCTGGCGGTTGGAATTCATCGATCCTGAAGAAACCAGCCAGGTATCTAGTATGCAAACCATCCACAGCATCGAATACAGTCTCAGCCGAAAAACTTTGTTCCGTAATATTGCTCGTCGTCGAGATTCTGTATCTTTAGGGGAACAAGAACGCTATTTAATCGATTATATGAGTCGCAAAAATCATCAGAATAGCGATCGCCCCTCAATCTGTGAGTATGATGAATTGATCGAAGCAATTTGGAATGAAGATAGTTTCGGCAGAAATAGAAGCCATATCAACCACTTGGTTTGGCGAATTAGAGACAAAATCGAACTAGATTCGGGAGAACCTCAATTCCTTAAAACCGTCAAAGGTAGGGGCTATTCTTTGGATATTAAAATTATCGAAAAAAATTGGGTTTAAGACCTCGTGCTTCAGCACGGCTTTACAGAATTTGTGATAATATGTAAGCATGACCGAACGTGCTTTCAAATACCGATTTTACCCAACTGCCGAGCAAGAAAATCTCCTGCGACGGACAATGGGTTGTGTTCGTTTGGTCTATAACAAAGCTCTGGCTGCAAGAACCGAAGCTTGGTATAGCAAACAAGAAAGGGTTGACTATAAGCAAACCTCTGGCTTGCTGACTAACTGGAAGAAAACCGAAGACTTGCAGTTTCTTAATGAAGTTAGCAGTGTACCTTTGCAGCAATGTTTGAGACATTTGCAAAAAGCTTTTTCTAACTTTTGGAGTAAAAGAGCTAATTACCCTCGGTTCAAGAAAAAACGTAACGGTGGTTCGGCAGAGTTTACCAAAGCAGCTTTTCGCTACAAGGAAGGTAAGCTTTGGTTAGCTAAATGCGAAGAACCATTGAATATAGTTTGGTCGAGGTATATTCCTCAAGGATGTGAACCTTCGACTGTTACTGTTAAACTCGAACCCTCTGGTAGATGGTTCGTATCTTTGTTGGTTGATGACTATACCGTAGAGGTACTTCCACCAACAGACAAAAAGATTGGGTTGGATGCTGGAGTTACCAGTCTTGTCAGTACCAGCGATGGTGAGAAGATAGTTAACCCAAAACATTTTAATCGGCTGTATAAAAAGCTCAAAGCAGCGCAAAAGGAACTGAGTCGGAAAACCAAAGGCTCTAGAAACCGAGAAAAAGCGCGACTTAAAGTAGCTCGAATACACGCCAAAATAAAAGATGCTCGTACTGATTTTCTGCACAAATTGACTACTCGCTTGGTTCAGTCTAATAGCCTGATAGCTATTGAAGACTTGGCAGTTAGAAACATGGTCAAAAACCGTAAGCTGGCTCGTTCGATTAGCGATGCAGCTTGGGGTGAGATGCGAGCGCAACTGGAATATAAGTGCGAGTGGTACGGACGAAAACTGGTCAAGATTGACCGCTTTTTTCCAAGCAGCAAACGATGTCAATGCGGTTTCGTAATTGAAAAATTGCCTTTGAATGTTCGCAGTTGGGACTGCCCTAGCTGTATGACAATAGGCATTGACAGGGACATCAACGCTGCAAAAAACATACTCGCTGCGGGACTCGCAGTGATCGTCTGTGGAGCGGACATAAGACCTGATAACCATAGTGTTAAAGGAGCGAGTGCGGTCTTGGGGGTTTCCCCCATGAGCAACTCGCGTGGGCAGTTGCGGAAAACTCGAAAGAGAAAGAAACAGAAACCCAAATAGTGATGTTTGGGAATCACCGCACTTCTAGGGCGGTGAGGATGTCAATCCATAAGAGTTTTAAAAAAACACGGGTAAAACAATGCACTCTTCTGTAAACTCGCTCACTGTAGAAGAATACTTCAAATTAGAGCAAAATGCTGAAATTCGTCATGAATACGTAGCGGGACAAATCTTTGCGATGGCTGGTGCTAGCGAAGAACATAATTTGATTGTTACAAATTTTATATCCTTATTACGTCCTCACTTAAGAGGGAGTTCTTGTCGCGCCTTTGTTTCCGATATGAAAGTAAAAGTTAAATTGCCAACAGCCGACATATTTTATTATCCCGATCTCTTAGTCACCTGCGATCCCAATGATAGTGCCAAGTATTTTAAAACCAGTCCCAAACTAATTGTAGAAGTCCTTTCTGAGTCTACCGCTACTACAGATCGCAGAGAAAAAAGAATCAATTATCAAACTTTAGAGAGTTTAGAAGAATATGTCTTAATTGCTCAAGATGAGATGAAAGTCGAAGTTTATCGTCGAGACAACCAGGATAACTGGACAGTAGAAACTTTAGGCAAAAGCGACAATTTACACCTAACTTCAGTTGGATTGAGTTTAACAATGGCAAATCTTTACGAAGATGTGTTTTAAATTAAAATCCACAAGCATCGAACCGCGACAATAACATTTCCCGTTCGCGAATACGTAAATCTTGTTTGTTATCGGCTACTTTACCTGGAGTAGGAAGAAAACCCGATGGGGTTATGGTCGTATCGATCTGATTGAAATTAAAGTCGTTGTATCTTTTCCAAGTACCAAAAATTCTCCAACCAACTTCATTGCCAAATGTTTCATAAGTAGATTCGATATAGCGATCGAATTCATTTCCTGTTTCTAAATAAGCTTTTTTTTGGGGAGTATAACCAAAGCGTCCATTACTATTCTGCATCCACAATTCATCGATTTTTTGCAGTGAGTTACAAGGGAATTTTTGAATTGATTCGGCATCTAAAGTACTCTGTTCTCCTGCAATTTTGAGAATAAGGTTATCTGTTTCTGTATTAGCTTGTTGCCATTGCTCGTTTTGTAAATATGTTGCCAAGCCAGTATAGTTAGGCTTATTCATAAAAGTCAAAACAGAAATCCCCGCACCAGTCAGTCCTATAGCTCCTAATAAAAGCGATAGTAGTTTTACTTTTGATGGGATTTTTTGAATTAGATTGAGTGCCTCTAAAGCTTCATCAGCATCGGAAAATCTTTGTTTGTATTGAAAACTAACCATCCTATTTAAAAGACTCTTGAATCGTGGATTGATTTTGAGGTTAAGTTTATTCCACATTGTTTCCAACTCTTCGGAATTTTGAGGTATTTTTGTAGGCGATAAACCAGTGACAGCCTGAATACCCAATAATCCTACTGCATAGATGTCACTATACTTTCCAGGTTTTCCCATTGCTTGTTCTGGTGGCATATAAGCAGGGGTACCAATACCATCCGATAGTAAAGATATATTAGTACTTCCGTGTTGATTTACGGTTAAAATTTCTTTTACCGCACCGAAATCAATGAGAACTAATTTGCCATCCTTTTGACGACGCATGATATTGGCGGGTTTAATATCGCGGTGTATCGTATTTTCTTGATGGACTAAAGACAAAATTGCTAAAAGTTCTCGAAGAAACTCAATCGTTTCGGTTTCACCCCATCTTTTACCTAACTTAAATTCAGAAGTTAAATTTCGACCTTCAATTAATTCCTGCACTAAAAAAAACTCTCCATCTTCCTCAAAATGAGAAAAAAGACGGGGAATGCGATCGTGTTCTCCTAGACGAGATAGAACAATTGCTTCGGTTTTAAATAATTTTTTAGCTTTTGCCAAACTGGCAGAATCTCTATTTAGGGGATATAGATGTTTGAGAAGCCGATGGGGTTTGCCAGGAAAAGCGAGATCGATAACGACATAGGTACGACCAAAACCACCTTCGCCAATTTGTTCGACGATTTTATATTGCTTAAATAAAACTTGACCGACTAGCATTAAATTATCCAAAAACTAAGAGTTTTTTGAGCGTGTCAATAGAAATCAGTGTTTTGCAGCTTCATCATATTTTAGATTGGTCTCATAATTTTTGGAGTAAAGTTTCGCGATCGCAAAAAAAATTATCTCTGCGATTATGCAACATCTTTTGAGATCGTACCGATAAGAGAGATAGGTATTAGTAAAGAGAAATTGCCAGATGAACGTAAAAACTATTAATGCAAGTATTGCGATCTTGCCGAAGGCGCAGAGCGATCGCTCTCGAACCAATTTTAGTACGACTAATTTTTCTCGCGGGGATGAAAAACTTTTTCTCTATCATATTAATGTTGATATTAATTAGAAATAAATACTTTTAATATCAATGACAATATTGTATTAATTAAAAATTTAAATTGCTATTTATTAATCTTTGAGTATTTATACAAGTCATAACTACCTCACCTATGATCTACAAACAAAAAAAACGTAATTTAAAAAGAAAAATAGTAGGACAGATAATTATTACAATGCTAGTAGTTTTAGTAACGATTAATTATACTCTAGCTCAAAATTTTAGTAACAGTTATCTTAAAGTAAAAAGCAATTTTGAGATGGCTAAAAATCAAGAAAAAACTCCCCAAGAAATTTATGAAAAAGCTAGCAAAGCAATAGTTACTGTCAAAACAGATAATAATATTGGTAGAGGTTTTATTGTCGAAGCAGGAAGATCTTGTTCTCATTCAGAGTTTGCAGTCATTACTAACAGTCATATTGTCGAAGATAACTGGAAAGTCAAAGTGATTCTTGCTAATGGAGAAGAATACTCTGGATATGTTTTTAAAACAGATGAACGAGCGGATTTAGCAGCTATCTCTTTCAAACTGCCACTATTACCATCTTTTCTGGCTCAAAAAAAACCTTTACCTACTTTAGATACATTATTTTTCCCTTTTATGTTTTTCAATTATGCTAGAGTAGGCGAACCTGTATATACTATTAACTCATCTGAAGAAACGAGTAATTCTTTTGCAGCAGGAACTATTTCTAGTATCGATCCAGAATCGGGTATATTACACGATGCATTTATAACTCATCTTGATAGCTCTGGTAGTCCTTTACTCAATTCTCAAGGACGCGTAATTGGAGTAAACAGTGGCAAATCGGAAGCTGGACTTAATCACGCTGTTTCTTTGGAAAAAATAGAAATATTTGTCAATCCTTTTGTAGTTACTAAAATATGTTTCAACTAAATTTTAGGGTAGTAAATTCTTAGTATACGAGACTAAAGAAATACCCTTCTCGTTTTTGGCAACTTCATCTTTTTTTTTAATCAATGTATCGATCGCAAACACCATTTTAATTGGAGAAAACAATGGAAACGCTATTTATTATTATAATTGTGGCAGTAGTAATAATACTATTATCCATCAGAATTTGTAACCAATGGGAAGATATTTTAATCTTTACTTTGGGACGGTTATCTAAAACAGCTAAACCTGGAATGTATCTCTGTTTCCCAATTATTCAGACAGCACAAAAGGTAGACAAAAGAACAATTACATACACCGTACCGCTACAAAAAGGATTAACTAGAGACAATATTCCTGTAGAAGTTGATGCCATTTTATTCTATAAGGTTCGGGATTCTAAAGTAGCAGTTTTAAATGTCGATAACTATCATCAAGCTACTCAACTAGCGGTTCGTTCTTCGATTAGAGATATGGTAGGTAAATCGAGTTTAGATGAATTACTATCCCAAAGAGATAAAATTGGCGATATCGTGATGGAACACATTGCTGAATTTGTCTGTCAGTGGGGAATCTTAATTGTCGGCGTAGAAATTAAAGATGTGATAGTTTCCAAAGAATTAGAAGAAGCTATCTCCCGTGAAGCAGCAGCAGAACGAGAAAAAAGAGCCAGAGTTAAACTAGCAGAAGCAGAAGAACTAACAGTCGATGCGATTGCCAAAGCTGCCGAAAAATATGCTAATAACCCCGTTTCATTACAGTTACGTGCGATGAATATGCTATACGAAATGTGCATGGAGGGCAAATCGACAATGTTATTCGTTCCTACTAATAATTCTGGTACTGCCATGCCTACCCCTTTAGGAATTGAAAGTATCGATACTTGGCTAGAGCGCAGTCATTCAAAGTAAATATTGCCCTTAAATAATTTCCAGCAGGTTCGGTTAAAAACCGAACTTTTTTTTAGGAAAAAATCAAGACAAAAATTGCAACTTTCAACTCTTTAACACCGAAGTAATTAGAGAGTCTAGCAATTCGCTTTTAGAGCGATCGCTATCACTAAAACAATAATTTACTGAAGGTACGACAAAACATGAAAAAGCTCGGATATTTTGTCTTATTTGCCCTATTTATGATGTTATTTCCCATTCAATGCAAAGCTCCAGATTTACCGCCAGGTGCAGTAGGAATTGGATTGGGAGTTGAGTTTGGCGCGCCAAAAATTGTTCCTCTAACTGGCACTACTCAATTTATCGACTATCAAGGAGAACAGATTGTCATTTTAGAAAGAGACAATTTTAATGTTTACACGCTCTTTACCCCAGAATTTATCAATTACCAAAAAGATTGTGAAATCATGGCTAGGGTAAGTCTGTGGGCAATCATTTTTCAATTACTTCGACAAAATGATTATATTTGGTCTTACGACACAGAAGTTAGTTGTCCTTAAAATTTGCTTGCATCGATGCAACAAATTAGTTTTTTACATCGATTAATAAATTAGATGCGAATAATGGCGAGATTTCCTCGCGATTTTCGACCGAGTTGTTGAATAATTTAGTTCTTAATCGATAAATAAATGAACAAAAAACATCTTAAGATAACTCGATGGTTATTATATTTTGTAGTTACTTTATTGCTGTGTTTATCGTCTCTATGGGCTTGTAGCCCAGATACAAAGCAAGTATTACTATCGCCATCGGATACAATAACCCAAATAAACAAACTGGTCGATAATATTACGGTAAATCCCAGTCCTTTACCTGAGATACTTCCGATCTCCGACACTCCAGCAATTACCGAACCGATTCCTAACCTAGAAAATTATCCCGTTTATGGATCGAAAAACACCAACAGTGTTAATGTCATCTCTTTAGAAATTTATAGTTCACCAGAAAAAGCCAATCCAGACTCTTCTACTGAAGATTTCCTGATTGAAGCTGTAGATGAATTTAATGCTCAAAACCAAACTATTGATGGTCAGAAAATAGAGGTAAGCATTCGTTCGATTCCCTCTGGTGCGGGAGCGAGATTAATTGCAGCAGGAGCGACTAAACCTAATGCCTATACTCCTTCCAATAGTCTTTGGCTATCGATGCTACAAGCTCAAGGAATCGACTTTAAAACAATCGCACCTCAACTCGTTCCTAATACTGCGGGTTTGCTACTTTCCGAATCAGCCTATCAAAAACTAGCCAAAGACGGAAAAGTAACCTTCGATCGCGTTTTAGATGGGATTTTAGCGGGTAACTTAACTGTCGGCTATGCTAACCCCTATGAAAGTTCTACGGCAATTAATTTACTCTATTCTATTTTTTGGCGTGCTGCGGGACATCATCTCGATGGCAACCCTCTTAGCCAAAGCGATCTCAATTCTCAGCCAGTTAATTCTGTCTTCGAGACGTTTCAAAATCGCGTGTTAGTAACGACTACGACAACTCTAGACTTGCTCGAAATCTATCAGCGCGAACCCGATAAATTAGATGCTTTTCCTTTGGAGTACCAAAATTACCTCAATCTCAAACAACAGCCAGAATTTAAAAACCTTCACTTTGTCAGCTTTGGTGTAGCTCACGATAATCCTCTAGTCACTTTTAGTTGGAATAGTCCCGAACAAGAAGCTGCGTTGACTAAATTTACTCAATTTGTTCTTTCAGCAAAAATGCAGCAACTGGCAAATAAAGATAGCTTTGTTTCCGTACAAAATGCAGCTTCAGATTCTCCTCCCCAACCTGATGGAGAAATTTTACTAGCAGCACAAAAATACTGGAAACAACGTAAGGATTTGGGTAGAACCGTTTATATGGAATTGGTCGTCGATGTATCTGGCTCTCTAGAAGGCGAACCAATTAACTCTCTCAAAGAAGCTTTACGAGTAGCTACGACAGAAATTAATCCAGGTAACGAAATTGGATTGGTTTCCTTTGCCGATACACCTACTCGCATTGTCGATTTAAATGCCTTTGACCAAAATCAACAGCAACGGCTTTTAGCAGGAATTAATAGCCTTCAAGCAGTGGGTAGTACGGCAATCTATGACGGTTTGGTCGTGGGTTTGGCAGATTTACTAGCCAAAAAAGAACGCGATCCCAATGGGATCTTCTATCTACTACTTCTCAGCGACGGCGATCGCACTACGGGTTTGGAATTCGACCGAATTCGGGATGTCGTGTCTAATGCGGGAGTCAGAATTTTACCAATTGCTTACGGCGAAGTCAATTACCAAGAACTAGAAGCGATCGCAGCTTTTAGCGAAACTACTGTCAAAGACGGTAATCCAGATAACGTCAAAGAACTCATGCATCAAATTTTTCAAACTCAAATGTAGTATGAATATTTTCAATAAATCGTTGAATCGAGAGTTGTCGATGCTTATAGCTGGAAGTTGTACTGCTTTCGTTTTAACTTGGTTACTATTTAATTGGTTAATTGTCCCCCAAGTTACCGTCATTATCGACCGTAGCTATTGCCAACCCCAGCAATGGCAAGAACAAGTAGTCAAGGCTTACGAACGGCTTTATAACCAACATCCTTCTCGTTTAAAAATCGAGCGCGTAGTTTCTTTTAGCGACTGGGGAATAGAAAGCTTTCCCCAAATTCCCTCACCACACAAGATCGAAACTTTAGCAACTTTTGGCAGACAAAACCAGCAATTGCGCCAACAGCTTGAAGCCAAATACGATTCCTTTCAGATTTTGAGTTGTAACTAAACTCAAAACAAACAAAAGGCAGGAGCTAACACTATTAAAATCCTGCTTTTTTGTCATCTATGCAGTGTTCAAAATGAGGCAAATAACTGATGATTTCTTTTTTTTTAGCAAATTGGCAACAAATTAAGCCTTTCAATCAAACTTATGTTTTAATTGCGGTTCTTAGTTTGAGTTATGTTATTTTTATTTTCTCTCTGGGTTTTCATCCTCTAGCTTTGATCGTAGGATTGGCGATCGCGCTATTAACTTTGGTAATCTGGAGCGTAATTATTCCAGCCAAAATTACTCGATTTAACGCACAAAACCAAGCCGATCTCTTGATTCCCAAAAACTTTGAAAATGAATTAGCACGATGCGATCGCCTACTGGGAAAAGATCGGGTTTTTTCTCAATGGCAAGCTACATTATCTTTAGTTAAAGAAATTCATGTTTTAGCTCAAGATATTCACCAAAGCGATCGCATTTTGTTACCAGAACTATTAGAAATCCTTCATTTTGTTCTTCATCTTTGTCGAGAGATAGCTAATTCTCTTGTTGCTCTAAAAAAGGTTAAAACCAGTGCTAGTTCACAACAAATTACTCAACATTTGCAATTAAAGCAGTCTCAGTTACAAGAAATTTATCAAACTCTATCTCAATTAAAAGATAAACTGTTGATTGCTGATTTAGAAGTTAATAGTACAGCAACCACAAATAGTCTCAAACAATTGTTGGAGTCAATTAATATCGACTGCGAAAATTCATAGAGGGAGCGAGTCAAATGTAGGAAATAACAGGGTTTGCAGCTTCAACAGCACAATTGGATCGGACAAGCACCTTTAAATAGAGTAAAAATTACACATTACTGGCAGTGCGAGATAACTGAAAGTTTTGCAGGTATTTAATCTTGCTAAAGTAAGGCTGAATTTGTAATCGATAATGGCTTGATTTTTCTTTGAAAATTGAGTTTAGTACAATAATTGAGCCACTAATTTTAAGCTGAAACATCAATTTTTACCAATCCTCTACCAACTTTTTCTAGAAAATCGGAAACGCTCTTGCAGCCTAACTCTTCAATAACTGGCTGTAATCCTTCCCATCCTTCTTCAGTAACAGATACACTTCTTCTTTTTTTAGACGAATCAAAAGTTTTTGGTCTACCGCCACGGTAGTTTAAGTTCGCCAAACTATTGGGATGCTTGCCATGAGAATAGTTGTTATCTGTCATTTCAGGATTACAAACTGCCTTACTATCACACCTAATATTATCTATCAAAAACTGAAAGTGAGCTTTATTTTCTCATTATATACATATATAATGAGGATAATTAGGATTGAGCGATCGCTTTACATGGTTAATAGCCAAAGCGTGCGATTGCCTCTGGCAGCGGGCTTCGCTCAATCGCTATTTATGCTTAAGAAGATGGTTGACTTGATAAAACCAGAAAAAACTCAAATTGAAGAGGACACGGGTGCGGAGGTTGCCTTCGCACCTCGAGATGTCCGTATAGTCAGTGATGAAGAATTAAGTTTTGAAGAAGAACGAGACAGATTGAGGCTGGAGAGGCAGGTAGAACGAGCATTTTATCAAGCGGGAATTGCACTAAAAGAATTAAGAGATCGTCGTTTGTATCGTTCTACTCACGAGACGTTTGAAAAATATTGCCAAGACAGGTTTGGAATGCAACGGCGTCATCCTTATCGTTTAATTGATGCTGCTGCTGTTGTAGATAATATTCTGCAAATGTGTCCGATTCGGACACAAAATGGCTCGGATACATCTGACGCTAATAAAACCTTAGAAATAATACCTACTTCAGAATGGCAAATTAGGTCTTTAACGAAGCTCGAACCTCGCCAACAGAGAGAAATATGGGCTAGAGCAATAGAGTTAGCTGGTAATAAAGTACCATCGGGTAAAATTGTATCCGAGCTTGTGTCCGAAATCAAACCGAAAAAAGATAAGGTGTCCAAGAAATTAACGGTAGGACAGAAAGTAATTGTTTCTAGGACACATCCTCTATTTCCAGAGCGATCTGGCATAATTAAACAGATACCGAATAAAAAGGATGCAATTGTGGAACTTAGTAATGGTAAAACTGAGTCGATCTCTCAAGAATATTTAGAAATGGAATTAGACTCGTCAATTAAAGAACTTCCGCCAGAGGGATTAGCATATACACCAGGGCTAGGCATTGAATATAACGTGCGACTATCTCAAGAGACTTGGGAAAAACTAAATAAGTATGCCCAACTCGTGGGTACGGCAACGTTAGATGGAGCGATTCAAAGGTTATTAGACGAAGTTTATGAAAGTTCTGATGTTCGGTAAATTAATGCCATAGCCTTCCCTTTTGCCTAGAGCGCGAAAATTATCTTAATAGCTTCCTGAAGCGGTTTCAAATATTGCTGTTCCAGAATTCCTTGGCGATTTTGGATGCGGGAAACATCAACTGCTCTCATCTGCTTGAGGTTGATATGTCGTTCTTTATCTAATCCGTTACTCTTGCTAGGTTTGACATTGACTGCAAAAGGCCAATTTTTATGTCCTGGAAGAATAGGAGCAATAATAATTGTCTTCGACCCCTGGTTAACAATGTCGGCTTGGATAATAACGCATGGTCTTTTTTTTTGAGTTTCAGCACCCCTTGTCGGCTCGAGATCGATCCATCTTATTTCCAATTGCCGATAAACAGGAGAACTCATCAACTTATAACTCGATTGGACAAGCTGCGGAAACCGCAGTGTCCCTCTCGTTCAATCCATCAGACAATGTTACATCCCAATTCATTAGCTCTTCTTGATAAGCAAGGTCAGAAGCTTCTTCTTGATTGGCTCTCATTATCTGTTTTGCCAATACTCGTTGTTTTTCTTCTTTAAGCAGCTTATTGATATAAGCACTACGATTATTCCCCGCTGAAGCTTCTAAAAAGGCGTAGGCATCATCATCTAGAGTAATAGTTGCACGATGGGTCATAATAGTAACCTCCTTAATCATATATTAAATCATACTATTTAGTACGATTTAAAAGGGAAATGCCTAACGACATTATTGAATTAAGTTTTAAATTTAGCGATCGCCCCAACTATCTAAAACCTTGACCTCAACTTCAACAGGAATCGGAGCGAGAATCGGTTTGGCGGCACGAATAGCACAATCGGACAAACACCTCGCTACTCTATCGGCTAAAGAGCGAGGCACTTCCAGGACAATTTCATCGTGTACCACCAGAATCAACTTAACCTGGGGGACTTTTGACAGTAAAGTAGAATCCAATAGAGCGATCGCCCGTTTGATAATAGTGGCATTTGTACCCTGAATGGGATGATTGAGAAGTTCGTTGAGAGTCGGTCTAGTGCGCTTGCTCCAGACTCTACGCCTACCGTCGAGACTGTAACTGATTCTAGTACCTGCTTGCCATTCCCGTCGAATTCGCTGATGATAAGCAGCAACTCCTTCATACAGTAAAAAAAACTTCTGACGAAATTGACTGGCTTGAAATTTAGATAAATAGATGTCGTGCTTTTTAGCAGTAGTCAGACAAAACTTTGCCACTCCCATGCCGTAAATTAAGCCAAAATTGACAATTTTTCCTAGCTTACGTTCCTCATCACCAATGTTTTCAATTACCTTATCGAATAAAAACGAAGCAGTTAACCGATGCAAGTCTTCTCCGTGGCGATAGGCTGCAATCATATGGCGATCGCCACTAGCTTTAGCCATCAATCGCAGTTCGATCTGACTGTAATCGGCTTTAATGATGACATTGCCAGGAGCAGCAGTAAAACATCTTCTAGTAAAGATATCGCGAGGAATATTGGTTAGATTGGGTTCTCGACAGCTAAATCTCCCCGACCTTGCTCCCATTTGCCACCAATGACCTTGAATCCTCTCCGTTACTGGATGGATAAATTGAGGTAAACCCACACTGAAAGTATTAATTTTAGTTGTCAGACTGCGATATTCAAGCAACCATCTAATGACGGGATAATCTTGGGCTAAAGGAATTAACTCCCTAACACTAGTCGATTTCACATCAATTCCCAATCGGTTAAATGCAGCTACTACTTGCTTGGGGGAAGAGAGATTAACTCGGATACCCAACTCAGCTAGTAAAGTGTCAGTCGAGCAATTGCGAGTTACCAGATGTGCCTGCAATTTTTCTTCTAACCGAGCTTGTTGTTGCAGTAAATCCTGTTTGAGTAACTGCCACTTATCTAAATCTAACCTAACACCATTGAGTTCCATCTGTGCTACTGCTCTAAGACAGTTGAACTCAGTTTGAGCCGTAGCGGTGAGTTTGGCTTTGCTTAGGTGGCGAGCCAGTTGTCGATGCAAAGGCAATAAAACAGCAGCATCATTGGCAGCATACTGTAACTGTTCCTTGCCGAGACTGCGACTAAAATCGCTAGTCTGAGCGGATTTATTAAGCTTTACTCGCAATAGCTTTTGAACTAACGTTTCTAGGGTATTACTTCTTTTGAGTCCCGCAGTCAAAACTTTGTATTCTAGATAGGTATCGAAATAAGGAGGTTCGAGATTAAACCCCGTACTCTTCAGCATCATTAAATCGAACTTTAAGTTATGTCCGATTTTGAGACAGTTGCTAGCTAAAAGTTGTTTGAGGGGAGTCAACCCAGTTTGGTTAA
The DNA here is from genome assembly GCA_002355455.1 of Stanieria sp. NIES-3757. Classification (NCBI taxonomy): domain Bacteria; kingdom Bacillati; phylum Cyanobacteriota; class Cyanophyceae; order Pleurocapsales; family Dermocarpellaceae; genus Stanieria; species Stanieria sp. NIES-3757. The sequence goes on along the minus strand of AP017376.1, from coordinate 92,153 downwards.
TAGCAGCTAAATCGATAACAAAAACGGGATGCTTGGGGACAGCAATTTGTACCAAACGGACTTTACTGGTATGGGGGTCTAAGCCAGTGGTTTCAGTATCGATGCCAAACCTGTCGATTGTATCAATTAAAGGGTCGAGTAATTCTTTAAGTTGTTCGGCATTGGTAATTAAGCGATATTTAGCATTAATAGATTTAACTCGTACGGGTTGTTTTAACCGATATCGTTTGAGTAAAATCTCGGTTTCTCTCCAGCTATAAAAAGCATCAGCACTGTCTTTTTTATTGTGCGAGCGATATTTACAGATAATTTTGTTAGCAGCGATCGCTATTGGTTGACTATTCATTTAAATTAATATTCATGACAATTGGGGAAATAAGCTAGTCAAATTAAATGATTAGTTTTGACGAGGAGATTAGGTAGATAAAACAATTGGATAAGACTTAATTGAGTTGTAATCTTGAGATAATCAATCAAGTATTAATCAGACATGAAAACTACAGACAAGAAAAGCATCCCCCGACCCAAGCGAAAACTAGCTATTTTTGCTAATTGGTTCAGAGTGGGGGTAATTGGATTACTGGCTCTACCTTCTCTGTTTCAACTAATAACTGGAATCATTTGGCAAATCTGGTCTTAATTACTAATACAAGAAAAATATTTTCTTGGTTGGGATAACAATTTTTAGTCGTCGAAATCATCATCGAGGTAATCATCCTCATCAAGCTCAAAATCGTCTTCGTCCTCTACCTGTTCGATCTTGCGAGTTTTAGGATTACTAGCAGGAGGTAATATTTCAACAGGAGCGTCTTCATCACCAGCAGCTAACAGTTTATCGCTAGATTCAAATCCAGTAATGGTTTCATGTATCTGCCAGACTTGCTGTTTGCGTTCGGGTTTACCCAAGAAGAGAAGGGAAAAATTACTAATAGTTGGTTCGACAATTCGATCGGTTTTACAACAGAAAGATTTGTTGCTACCTTTGCCTTCTTTAACTGCTTTAAACTTGGTGTAAAGTACCCCTAAAGAACGCCATTTATCGTTTTTATTACTATAAGGTTGATTGGTATATTGGGCAAATACTTTTTCTAGTTTGCGATAATGTTCTTCTTTGGCTGATTTAAACGACCATAAAGCGACATTTTTAAAGGTAACGACAATAGGAATTTCGTGTAGGGGTTGATTGTTTTTGTCGAGAAACATCATGGCGTGCTTGGAGCAAACATCCTGAGTCTTCTTATTGAGTTTAGAACGATATTCTTCATAAAGAGCGACTAAAGTACCAGCCTTTTCACCCAGGTTATCTTCATCGTTTTTCCAACGCACGTATTCGGGAGTAGTGGCTAATACCAATAAACGAACTCGATCTAATAGTAACCCCGTTACTGGTTCGGTTAAATCGACTGTAGTTAAGTCGAGTTCTTTTTGATACCAATTAGCTCTTTCTAACTGGTCTTCTGGAATTAAAATTCCCGCAGGGCGGTCGTTAATTACGATGCCATAGGGTAGAGAAGGGGGACGAGCTTCATTGTATTGAGGATCTAGTAATTCTTCATCAATTTCTAACTCAGAATCAATTGCAGCTTTTTTGCTTTTGTTGGTTTTAGATTCAACCATTTTTTTGTTAAAAATTAGCCTAAAATTACCAAACTAAAAAGGCGATAGCCTGCTGTAAGAATTATTTGAAGACTAGATATTTGATGAATGCATGGTGTAGGGAACCTAGCCTTTTTAAAAAGATAGAAATGAATGATATTAATCAGCAGAATATAATTATAGCTACTACTAAAACGGCAACTACTTCTAATAGTTTTGATGAAGTTTTAACTGGATTAAATAATCCAGATACTCTGACAATGTTGGGTATCTTGGCTGGCTTATTAGTTGTATCTCTATTTCTAGGAAAGAAAACCAATAAGATAACTAGCGGTAGGTTTGTCAACAATGGTGACAAGCTACAGGCAACTAAGAAAGCTATTAAGCAGATAGAAAGCGTCAAACAAGGTCAATGTCAACCCTGTACTCTTTGGAGTGGTACTCCCAATTATTGGTTCAAAGGAAAGTTAAGGGGAATCGGTGCGAGTTGGCAGACAATGTTGGGTGCTTCTCCGACTGTTTGGTTTCCCCATGCCGAACGGGGTATTCTAGTAATCGGCGCACCTGGTTCTGGTAAAACATTTTCAATAATCGATCGCGTCATCGAAAGTGCCTATCAACAGGGATTGCCCGTCACGATCTATGATAAAAAGGGCGACCAGATGGAGCTACACGCAGCTTTAGCTACTCGCTACGGTTATAGCGTTCGGGTATTTGCTCCTGGAGAACCCTACAGTGGAGTAATCAATCCCCTCGACTTTATGGACAGTCCCCAAGATGCAACTATGGCAGGAGAAATCGGACAGATAATTATTCAAAATTCACCTGGGGTTAAAAATAGCAAAGGAGACTCATTTTTTCAGCTCAATGGGGCAATGCTAGCCAAAGGATTGCTACAGCTAGCTAAATCGAGTAAATATCCAGACTTAGCTATGGTTTATGCTCTAGCTCGCCTGCCTCAATTTATTCAGAGATTAGAATATGCGGTATATCGAGAAGACGAACATCGCTTAGATCCATGGATTGCTTCTACCTTCGCTACATTTCTATCGAGCAAGGATGCGGAAAAAACGGTAGCGGGTATTAAAGCTACTGCCGAGACTACCTACAGTGCTTTTATCCAGAAAGATTTGCTGCGAGCTTTTATTGGCAGGAGTACCATTCCCCTCAAACAGAAGAGAAAGCAGCTAACGATATTCAAACTGGATGATAAACGCAGATCGGTCCTCGCACCTTTATTAGCTACTAACATTCACCTGTGTATAGTTGAAAACTTATCAGAAAAAAGAGATTGTCCCTATGTCTACTCCCTCGATGAATTTCCCTCAATTTACTTAGACCGCACGGTTAACTACGTTAACGAATATCGCAGTAACGGCGGAGTACCGATCGTTGGCATTCAGAGTTTGAATCAACTCTATGAAACCTACGGAAATCAAAAAGGAAAAGCGATCGCTTCCGCCCTCTCAACTCACGTATTATTTAATCCAGGGGATGTAGAAACTGCCGATAGTTATTCCAAGCGTTATGGAGAAACTGAAGTTTTAATTAAAAACCGTTCTACGGGAAGATCGATGGGCAGACATGGCTCTCGTTCGGTTAACTGGAGCGAACAAATCCATAAAAAACCCCTGATAACTGCCGATGAGATTCTCCGCTTTCGGGAAGGAAAATGCGTGATTACCTCTCCTGCCTATGGTAATGGCAGAGAAGCTTTATTTCCTTACAAATTGAAAATACCTGTTTCTAAAAAAGATAAGCAGAGGGCAAAACAGTCAGAACAACTATGGAGTGAATCTATTAAAGCTCAACTAATTGCGCGGTGCGAGCGACAGCAAGAAAAAATTGCTCACTCGAATACCGAGGAATTAGAAGTAACTGAAGAGCGAGATTGGATTACTAATGAGTTAAATAAGAGAATTGAAGCAGCAGCCAGGTTATTACCATTACCAGAAGAACTAACCGATTCATCGGCAGTAGCGGCACAACCCCAAACCCAAAAGCTAATCGAAGAATTGAATCAAGCAGGTAGAGCGATCGCTCTTTCTAGTCGTCGCAAGGCAAAATCAGTACAAAAGAGTTAAATTCGTGGAATTGAGGTCCCTAGTCACAGTGCATAAGCTAAACCCATACTCCAGCATTTAGCAATCACTTCCGATTTGCTTTTTGCGACTAACTTGTTTCTAATCGCATTTAAATGAGAGCGAACCGTATAGTAAGAAATTTCCAGCAGTTTGCTAATTTCAGTTTCATCTTTTCCCTGTAAAAGTAACTTGAGTACGTCTTTTTGTCTGGTTGTAAATTCTGCCAACAGATGAGTAATTTCTTCATTAGTTTCGTCAGTAACATACTTTAAACGACTAATTTGTTTTCTCAAATCGCTAACGATTCTGGCATCTAAATAAATACTATCTTCATTTTTTTGAGTAACTCGAATTGCTTCAATTAACTCATCAACTTCCATACCTTTAAGACAAAAGCCATTATAGCCATCTGCTATGAGGCAAATTAAATCTTGTTGATTGCTCAAAGTAGCTGAAAGAAATAGAATTTTTATTTCGGGAAGAACATTTTTAATTTGTTCTGCTAAAGTCAAACCTTTGCCATGATTCAAGTCCATCAAAATTAAGTCTGGTTTTAAGCTAAGTGCTTTTGATAGACCATCTTCATGATTAGTGGAAACATCAACGACTATTTCCGATTGAACTTTTTGATGGATTAATTCTGGCAAGCCTAAAGCAATAGCTGGGTCAGTTTCAATCAGAAGAACTTTTGTTTTCAACATGATTAATTCCGTATTTTATTTATTTACATCTATATAATTTTTAATTCATGGGACGCTTAATTTGGCTAGTTATTGTTAAAAATACTTACCTCGTTCTGGAACTCTTCATAATAGCTTTATCTAAAACCATTAAAGATTAAGTAATATTAAATCCGTTTAATTGCCCATGATATAATCAAGCAGAGAAAATAACCAAATTCAATTGATGCCGAAACGAATTAGAATCGAACCTCATTTAAGTATAGAGGAACTAAAACAACGATATCGTAATTCAAGAGAACCACGAGAGCGAAGTCACTACCAAATTATCTGGTTGTTAGCAGAGGGAAAGACTACAGAACAAGTAGCAGAGATAACTGGCTATAGCCGTAGCTGGATTTACGAACTTGTCTGGGGTTACAATCGCTTGGGGGCAGAAAGCTTGGGGGATAAAAGAAAAGAGAATCAGGGAGCCAAGCCACTATTGGATGAACAACAACAAGCCTTATTATGGCAAGCCCTTCAAGCAACACCAGAGTCAGGAGGATTATGGAGCGGAACCAAAGTAGCAGCTTGGATGAGTGAGTTATTAGGCAAAGAGATCGCACCTCAAAGAGGATGGGATTATCTTCGAGGACTAGAATACGTCCGTCGAAGACCAAGACCTACTCATGTCGAAAGTGATCCCGAAGAGCAACAACGCTGGAAAAAAAACTGGCGCAGACTGCCGCAGCAATTAAACAACAATATCCTGAATCAACGGTAGAAACTTGGGCTGAAGATGAGCATCGAATCGGATTGCAGCCAGTAAATCGAATCATGTGGATAGAAAAGGGTCAGCAACCGATAGCCAAAGTTAATTGGCGATTTCAATGGTTGTGGTTAGCAGGATTTGTACATCCTGGTTCAGGAGAAACTTATTGGTGGATTGTACCCAAGTTGAACACTAAAGTTTTTAGTCTTTTGTTAGAAGATTTTGCTCGGCATTTTGAGATAGGTGAAAAAAAGCGAGTCATTTTAGCGCTCGATCAAGCATCTTTTCATACTACTGAAAAGCTAAAAGTTCCCAAAGGAGTACATTTATTCTGGATGCCTCCCAAATCACCAGAATTACAACCTGCCGAAAGATTATGGCCTCTGACTAATGAAGCAATCGCGAACAAAACTTTTGACACTCTCGACCAATTAGAAGAAATTATGATTCAAAGATGCCGTAGTCTACTTCGACAACCACAATTGATTCAAGGATTGACTAACTATCATTGGTGGCCTGAAGACCTGATTTAATTATGGGTATTCAAACGGATTTGATATTAGTTAAGATATTGCCGACTAAGAAGCAAACCCGACCTGCCAATTGGACAAGGCGAGAAATCCTTGACGGAATACTCTATCAACTCAAAAATGGTTGTAATTGGGCAGACTTGCCCAAAGATTTACCTCCCTACTCAACTGTCTATTGGCACTACAAGCAGTGGCGAAAGGTAGGGGTGTTTGAAAAGCTCATGAATGCCTTACATGAACAAGTACGTCAGCAGGTTAAAAAAAACCTAAGTGGACAACATTAATAATCATTGACTCTCAAGCCGTGAAAAATACCTGTAATGCCAGTGTCGCTTCCAAAGGCTTTTGTTTTTACAAAGCCACGAATGGGATTAAAAGACATCTGGCAATTGATACACTGGGATTTCCTTTCTTTACCCACTGCACACCAGCAAATGTCTCGGATGATGCAGGATTGATTGAGATGCTGACGCTAAATATTGACTATTTCCAGTCAAAACCCGTTAACCTTCCGAAGCTCACTATTTTGCTAGACCACGGATATCATCCCGAACATTTGACTGAGCAATTGGAGCAAGTTTATCCCGAGATCATGACGAAAATCAAGTTTGAACTGTCCACCAAACCCTCGAAACAAGAGAAGGCAGCGCAAGGGAAATCTGGATTTGTTCCTGCTGTTGCTCGCTGGGTGATTGAACGCTCAAACGCTTGGATGGAGCGTTGTAAAAGTTTGGTTAAAAACTTTGAGCGCGAGATACGCGGAGGTTTCCTCCGCTTGTAGAATCGCGCTGTTGAGCGAACTTTATCTCATGCGACTGCCAAGATCGATCTCTGCTTCGTCAGATTAATGCTTAAGCGGCTTTCAGTCTCTTCGTGAGATCTCAAATGGGTTCTATATCTAGATATCAATTATTTTGAGTAAAAAATTAGAATCCGAAAGTATGGATATCAGGATGTCAAGATATCTACTTGTCAAAACATTTAGATTCACTAATGTCAGTAGCTATTACAAAGCAAGGTTTTTTGATATCAAGATACTTTTGTTTCTAAAAATCAATAAGTCTAGATATCTTTATATCTAGATACCCAGTATTCAATGTATCTAGAAACTTTGAAATACCGACATCTTTGTATATAGATATCTACATATATTAATTTCTGTATATTTAGTTATCGAGAAAATAAAACCAATAGACATCTAGAAATCATGAGGCTATAAAGAAGGCTGAAGCGGGACTTGCTCTTGCGGAGTGCCTGTCTGATTGGGTTTCCTCATCAGTTTATACGGCGTTCTTTTAGAGAGGCGAGCTTCCCTATGGAAAATATACTTCAAGTACGCAAATGCAAACAATAGCAGCAGTTAGTTTAGCAGGGGGACAAGGGAAGACTACAACTTGTTATTTCCTTGCCAAAATGTTAGCCCAGGCTGGAAAAAAAGTTTTAGCGATCGACTGCGATCCTCAAGCCAATTTAACTTTTTTCTTAAATCATGAAGTAGCACCAGATCGACCTACTTTGCTTGAAGTATTAAAGGGTACGGTATCGACTGAAGATGGAATTTATCCTACTAATGATGAAAATTTATTTTTAGTTCCTGCCGATAGCGGACTGGCAAAGGTAACTGAGTATTTAAGTGGTAGTGGTACTGGCGCACTAATCTTACAGATCCGACTTCAAGCAGTTAAAGAGCTATTTGACTATGTAATCATCGACGTACAACCAACGCGATCGCAAATTTGTTTGACCGCAGTTGGTGCAGCAGACTGGGTGTTAATTCCCGCCGAGTCGGCAACTAAAGGAGTAAACTCCTTGCTCGATACACAAAAGTTTCTCGCCGAACAAGCTCAAGTAATGGCATTTAGAGGACAAATATTGGGAATTATTCCTTTTCGCGATCGCTGGGTAGGAAGAACTCAAACCCTAGAAAGTAGAGATAATATTGCTGCGATGAGAGAATTTGCCGACGGTGCCCCCGTGCTTCCCACGATAAGAGAATCAGAAAAATTCAAACAGGCAACTCGTCAGGGTCAACTTTTGAGCGAATTGGGCGCAAAAGATTTAGAGTACCCCTTTGAAAAAATCATTGAATTATTAGAAGACTGCAAACAGCTAAATCAATCAACAGTGGTAGCAGTATAAGATTTTAAAAAACAGAAGTAATGAATCAAGATGCTTTAGAAAGACTGCGTAATAGAGCTAAACCGACTGTACAAAGTCGAGACTTATCGACAATTTCATCGGTCAATAAGAACGAAGAATCATCTCAAAAGCCTGAAGTTTCAGTGATTCAAGAAGAGAGGGTAGCTAACGAAGCAGAATCCTTAGCTTACGATCTCCATGATCTTGTAGATATCTCAAACTCTAGCAATCAAGATGTAGAGATATCTTCAACTACAGATGCTCTCAATGCTATACCTGCTCTAGATGAACTGTCTTCACCTAGCATGGATATTAAAACCAAGCAAAGCACGATTAGATTAGAACAAAAACTCAGCCAAAAATTAAGTCAAAAGTGTCAGGAAGAAGAAATTAGTCGAGAAGTTTTTTTAGAAGCCTTATTTGTGTATTTTGAAAATCACAAATCCATACAATCTAAAGTGTTAGCTGAAGCTCGCCAAAGAGATCGACAAAGACAAAAAATAGCTAACTATCGTCGAGCTAAGTCAATGATCGAACGCTTTGGTAATGAATAATACTAAGTAAACTACCTAACGCTTCCGCTACGCAGGAGGTGCCGCTCTTTGCGCAAAGACAGATGAAGTGTAGATATCTAGATACCTTGAAATCTGTGCTGAGTATAAAGCTTACGGGGATGAATAAACGTTAACACCCCGTATTTTTTTTTATTAACCACACTCGACATTTTTAATAATCGCTTTTACAGCTTGCGCTACTGTCAATTTATTCCGAACGGGAACGAGGTCAGAAACTAGATACCTACAGCGAGAAGAAATCTTTTCTTTTCGGTTTAAAATCTTTAACTGCTCGATAATATTATTTTTGTATTTCCTCGATTTCCCCTGAGTATAATCCCGATTAAATACACTACCGATAAATTTAGACCAAACAGCTTCTACATTTGACAGCCCAACAGAGGTAGGGTAAACATTGCCCCAACAGATTCTGCCATCAGCCATGATATTAGGTAAAGGAGCATGATAAACAATTAAATTTGGCTCGAACTGATTCTTTTTTACTGCCCAAAGAAAGTAGCTACTACCGATTCCCATAAAGACGAAACTCGGCAGAGGTAAATAAAATTGTTCTTGCCCGACTTGTAGGCTGTAACGCTGTTGGGGAAAGAAACAGACTATCCAATTACCCGAAACACCACTGCCATGACGAATCACACTTTTAGGCAGCCAATCTGTATCGGTAGGCTCGTTAGCAAAAGCATTTCGCAAAACCTCTGGAGTCAGGCTTTTGTAAACGTGCCTATTACCCTCTAAATAATGGAAAATATAATTGCGATCAATAAATAGCAGTTCGGCCTCTAAATTATCGAGATTTCTCGGTGCTTTGGCAATCACTTCTCTGAGTACATCGCCAGAAATTAAGGGGGAGTCGAACATTGATTCCAAAGCCTCAAAACAGATTGAAAATTATTATTTAAATCGGCTTCTAACCAGCCAATGAAAGAACCCGCAGCATCTAAGATTCTCTGAGCTTTGAGGTATTCTCTATGGAGGTAAATAACATTCTCTTTTGACCAATCTAACGTCGTTCCCTTCATGCCCTGCAACCATCCACCCTCTTCGTCAAGCCAAATATTATTGGTATTTAAATCTAGCAATCTCAAAGTTAAAGGTAGATAGCAAAGAGGTTTCTCGGCTTGAAAACACATACGTCTGAGCTTTTTAAGATCGATACTGTGAGGATGGACAATTTCAGCCATAGTGGGAGGAGAAGATAACTCTGCTTCAAACCATTCCCCATAGCAATCCTCACCCAGATGATTCTGCCAATGTTCTAAGTTTTCTCTACCAACTGAAGTCATGGGCAACAAAATTTTATCTCCTAATGCCAAATCGAAATAGGACATTTCATAATCGTCTAGCTGCCCCATACCTAAAGGCGTTACTAGAATCGATCTCGGTTCGATAAAATCAACTCGCTCTTCAAGAAGATAATCCAAATAATTTAGAGGAAATAAATCCCGATGGACAAGCTGAAGAAATTCAATTTCTCGTTCCGTGTATTGAATGAAACCGTCATCTTCGTCTAACCCAGGATAAACCGCAGCCTTACTTTGTGAGTATTGTTGGGGAAAAAAGTGACTGTAGAGAAATAGTAATTGGTATCTTAATTCTCTTTGTTCGAGATATTCAACGGCATTACCGAGAGTAGAAAGATCGAGACATTGATAGAGCAAATCTACTGCTTGTTCGACAGTCGCAATTTTTGGTACTGAGGTATTGGCATTCATTTACTGGAAAGTATGTAAATTATTCCTAACCCCCAGCGTTAGCTTTCTAATATCTTAAAAATGTTAACAATTTTTAGAAGCTAAAAAAGAGATCGTATTAATATTCAAAGAGCGAGATTCTAAAAACAGTGCCGTGTTGAGTTATCAATTAGAAAAGTATCTATGTTCTTCTTGGCAAAAAGAGACGCGCTATTACGTTATCGAACTGTGCCAGGACTTATGGGGCAACTGGCTGCTCAAAAGAACCTGGGGTTCGGCTGCAAAAAGAGATTTTGGTCGCTCGAGTTCTACAGTTTGTTCGGATTACGAAACAGGTGTCAAGCTCTACAATAGAGCCGAGAAACGTCGCTTGTCGAGAGGCTACAATCTTCTTGCAACCTTCGATTAATGTGCTTTGAGCTTCTCACTAATTGCTGTGAACCTATCCCACTATTGCTCAAATATGATACTTTACTCTTGATGATATGGAGACTAAAGTGGCAGGACGTTTTGAAGGGCTAAATGATTTGGAGTGGAAATTGTTTGAAGATATTTTGCCAACGTCTCAAAGGAGATCGAGAGGAATGCCTCCTGTTCCGTTTCGTTATGTGTTAAACAGCTTGCTATATATTTTAATTACTGGATGTCGATGGTGTGATTTACCGACAGGAAAACAGTGGGCATCAAAAAGTTCAGCACATCGTTGGTTGAAAAGGTGGCAAGAAGATGGAACAATGGAGCAACTTCAAAGTCGAATTTTGGGCATAGCGCAAAATCAAGGCATGATTAATTGGAATTACGGGGCTATTGATGGCTCTTTTTCCCCCTGGAAAAGGTGGCGGTGAAGAAGTCGCTTATGGCTACAAGGGAAAAGGAATTTTAATTCATACCATCACAGAAGGAAATGGGATGCCATTAGCAAGTCGAACCACAACAGCTAATGGTAGCGAAAGGGAGCAGGTATTGCCTTTATTAGATAGCATCAAAATTCAAACAGGGAAACCAGGTCGTCCCAGACAAAGATTTTCTGTGTTAGCTGCTGATAAAGGTTATGATAGCTGCGAAAAGCGATCGCAATTAAGAAAAAGAGGTATTAGACCCCAATTTCCCAAACGAGTCTATAAATCCAAAAAACATCGTGGAAGACCAATTAAAAATGATACACCGCGATTTCAACAAGAGCGTTGTTTTGCTTGGTATCAACGCAAGTATCGTCGTCTTGTTGTTCGATGGGAGCGTATCAAAGCTAATTTCGATGCCTTTTTATCTCTAGCTACCATTCACATCTGGATTAACAGAATATTATTAGTGGGATAGGTTCTCTCTATGTCTTCGTTTCCCCCTCATTTTTCCAACGATATTTACCAACACTGGTTCTAACCCAACCTTGTTTGTCAGCCCCTTTGCTCAAGCAGTTACTAAAAGCAGCGTAAGCTTTTTTTCTATCCTCTCCTGCTAAACCTTCTGGATAATAGTATTTAATCACATCTTCAGCACTAACTACTTGAGGATAAAACTCTTGCAAACAAACCGCTACGGCATTAACGTTAGTTTCGTAAAAAGCTAACTTTTCAGAATAGGGCAATCTCAACGAATTGGTTGAAGTCGAGCTTTTAGTTTTAGCGGGATTTTTTTGGGTAGTGGGCTTCTTGGTTTTGGCAGTTTTAGTACTGCTACTTTTGGTCTTACTATTGTTTTTTAGAGATTGGCGATCGCTTAGCTGAGAGGTTTTTGAGTTAGATTTTTCTACCTCAGTGGCTTTCTTTTCTGGCTTTGAGTCTTCTAAAGCTAGAGTAGCTGAATCTTTTTCTGCAATCTTGTCCTGAGCTTTTTCTTTCGATAAGCGGATTTTCCCAGTGCCATTAACCTGTTGACCATTAGCATGATTGCTAATTTCTTGAGGAACCGATTCAGGTGCTTGAGGAGAAGACGACTTTGTTTGTAAGGGGTATAAGATCGCTTCGATACTTGCCAACTGTTTTTCGGCAGCTTCAGCCTCTAAAACGTGTTGTTCTAATAATTGTTGATGATAATCAACTGAAGAACGGTGATATCGTGCTAACTCCCGATAATAATTAACCAGTTCGCTTAAAGCTTTTTGAGCCACCACTGGGGGAGAAGGTGCTTGTGGCGGTTGCATGGATGGGAAGACTGTATTTATCATTAATTCAATTCTCTTTTAAACTTTCGACTAGTATGCTATCCAAAAAAAACGCACTCCTTAATATTTTATTCAACTTTAAACGAAGTAGCATTAGTTAGGTTTTGGAGTTTAAACTTCTTCCGCAGTCGAATCAAACAATTGCCAAAATTGTTGTTGAGCTTTAATATCCAATCCTCTTTCGCTATATCTTTGATAGCTGGCTTCACTCCGATGGCGAGTAATCCTACGAGCAAGCATCGAATCCATTCCAGACAATGCCAAATTAGTAGCCAGAGTATGACGCAGACGATGGGGGTAACATTTTTCTAACCCTGCTATTTCTACTAAATCTTTAACGATGCCATACAAACCATCATAAGTTAATCTTTTGCCTTTACTCTTGTTGGAATGGGAGAGAAATAAAGCAGAATTTGTTTCAATACCCATGCCATCAACTTCCCGCCACTTTAGATAGGCATCGATTGCCTTTCTAGCCTCAGATAAAAGGGGTACTATACCTACGCTATCGCGTTTAGCTTCCAAGATATGTAATCGTTTGCCATCATAGTCTTTAATATTTAATGCGGTAACTTCACTCGCTCTCAAACCGTGTTCTAATACTCGAAGCAAAGCGGTATCTCGAAAGCGATGCCAACCCCGTTTAAGTAGGGCAGCAAATAAAGACTTTACTTCTTCATCGCTCAATTCTTGAGGTGTTGGTGGCTTGAGTTTGGGTTTGGTTAAAGTCAGAGTGGGATCTTTGCTGATGTAATCTTTGATAGTCAGCCAATTAAAAAAACTTTTGAGAGCAGCAAGTTCCTGACAGATAGTAGCATTACTTAGTTCTAATTCTTTAAGATATGCTTTGTAGCGGTCTAAATCTTGATGTTTGAGAAGATGCCACGTTTTATCCGTCCACGCCAGGAAACGAGTTAATGCTCGTCGATAGGCACGAATCGAATTAGCAGATAATTCCATACTGCGAAAATATTCATCTACTCGAGTCGCACGAAAATCGGTAATTATTTCGTTTGCAGGTTTATCGTTAATAAAAATTAATTTTGGTTCGGGAATTTCCATCATAATTTACAAGTTATGATACAATGTTAAAGCGTATTGGTTCGATTTATTTATAAAATTTTCTCTAAATCTCTGATTGTCTAGAGCGGATTAATCGTTTAGAGGAGTTAAAAACGAATTTTTCTTGATTTGCTGTCATTTATTTCCTCATGTTAGTACTCGGAAAGTGGCAAAAAAGGGTTATTGCTGCTCGATAATAATTAAAATGCGATCGAGATCGTAAAAATCTCCATTGCTACGCTTAAGTTTAAATCCTCCCAGCAACAAAGATAACCAAACTTGACCCAATGATAATTTCGTTTCTTCTACAAGCCGAACCAGAGAACACTCTTCTCCGATATATTCGTTAAACCAAGCAAATATCTTTTCACACCAAGCAGTAACATTCTCGTCATAGCTAGTTTGAAAAACTTGTTGCCTCATCTGCTCGGAATCGAGAACTTGTAGTAATTTTTGTTTATCTACTTCTCCTGCCACTGACTCCATTTCTGGCAGCAATGACTTTACTCTCTGCCTTGGTTGTGGTGGCTCGAGTAAATCAGAGATATCTAAACTCATCGATTGCCGAACTAACCCAGTTAGCAACTCTTCATCAAATTCTGGTTCACAAGGATCGTATTTCTGCTGCCAATCATTGAGTAAAGCTTCGCTTTTAAATTGGTAAATTTCAGCGATCGCTGCTAAAATTTCTCCTGCTAACCTCAATTGCTTTTCAAGATTAAATTGAGACAGCATATCTTCAGCTTGTTCGATCAGAACCGAGATATTTGCTTTTTCTGGTATTTCCTTTGCCGTTTGAAGACTCTGCCAAAAATCACTCAAGTTATTTAATCTCTATACTTAACTTTTAATTTGAACTAGCTAGCGGACAAGCTTCAATAGGACATTCTGTAGGATGTTTAGTTAACATTTGAGCAAAATTATCAATTCCATACTCCTCATTTAATTTAACCAAAACTCGCTCCAAATAAGTCCTCACCTGCCGAGGAGTCCAGCCCAGACAGTGCACTGGTTCGATAACAGCGAGTTGCGTATCCCCCTGCCAAACTGCTGCCGAAACTGCGTGTAAGAGTGCATCCTTACGTTCTTGCTTGTAAAAAGTCACCATTGCTACAATCGGCTGCTCTAACGTAACAGAAATTTTTCTAGAAGTGCCACCTAACTTCCTAGCCTGTCTGCGTTTAGCGTTATTTTCGACTCGATTACGGTAATGAGAGCGACGACGGCGACAAATTTTGGGATTCCAACAGCCATCACCCAATTCGCCATAAATTTCGCTGGCTGATTCAATATCCAACCCAGCACAGTGAAGACATTTTTTGTTAATTTTTCTAGCCATTACAAATCACTCTTCCACATTCGGCGGTCGAATTTAAACTTCATCGATGGTTCTAATACTACTTTCAACTTAGAATGTTGGGGATTGAGCAAATAATTATACTCTACTGGCACTATGGAGCAAGGAACTTTCAGAATTGGTGTTCTGAGAGATGTTAGCCAATCTCGTCCCATCTCTTGCAAGAGAGGATAGGATGATGTGTCTTGCCAATTATCTGGCAGTTGTGATGGTTCAATCTCTTCAATTTCTACCTCATCTACTGTCAACTGACATTATTTTAATATCATTTGACAAGAGAGTTGAATCGCAATTAGCTTCGAGATCGCTCATCTGCCTTTAAGATTTGATGTTTTTAAATGTTAGAGGAAGGGCGATTACTTAGACTTTTTTTAACTAAAATTCAACTGCTACTGAAACATCAGTTTGGTTAAAATCATTACCTTTGAACAATAAGGGTTGTCCAGAAGTTTTACTAAGAGCATAAGCAAAACAATCACCAAAATTTAAACTGGCGGGATTTCTGCCTTTACCATAATTCTCAAAAGCATAACGAGCTATTTTTAGTTGATTTTCATCAAAATTGACTAAATTAATGGCTGCTTTATATAAAAAGAAATCTAATTCTCTAATTCCAGCTTCTTCTTTTCTCGCCTTAACTATTATTGATAGTTCTAAGGCAGTTCCCATAGACATAAGACGAACTGAGTCCGAAGCGATTCCATCAGCTAAGATAGTTGCTTCAGGTTCAAGATTAAGAATCGCTATAATCGCACTCGTATCAATAACCATCGTTGTAACCCAAAATTTCTTCCTCTGTTCGGTTATCTAAAGTCGGCAGGGTTTGATACCGTTGAGCAATATTTAGTAGTTCTTGTTGTAAAGGCAAAGGAGTAATTTGTTTATTTTTTTCCCTTTCTAGTCTTTCAGCCAAAGATTTAATTACAGCTTCTGTGATTGTTTCTCCAGTTATTTCGCTTAATTCCCTAGCCAGTCTATCTGCTTCAACGTTTTTAATATTAATCGCCATTTCTACATTACAGAATTATTTCTTTATTGTAGAGGTTTTCTCGAACGGATCGCTTGTTTCTAACTTAGTGTAATTTTAGTGTAACAGTGATAATGGTAATTATCTGGGATTCAATGTGGTAGGTATTTTGTACTAGGGTAAGAGTTGAGATAGGCATCGAGCCGAGATGGAGAGCGAAAAATTTCGGGGGAGATGGGTACACAACGCGATAAGATCACCAAATGTCCGCTCTTTCCGAATCCCTTATCTACCAATTAAAGATAGTACTGCTTGGTATCAGTCCCATGATCTGGCGACGCATACTTGTCAGCAGCGATACCACCATAGAAGATTTGCATTACATAATTCAGCTAGCAATGGGATGGTCAAACATCCACCTACATCACTTCATCATTTATGGTAAACAGTACGGAATTACCCAGCCAGGTGGAACGGTATTTAGCGATCGCGCCAGCGAAGTGAAATTAGCTTCGTTTGGATGGCGAATCAAAGAAAAATTTCTCTACGAATATGACTTTAGTATTTGCCCCTCAATGGGAACATGGCGTTACTGGTGGCGGCATCAAATCCGAGTAGAAGCTATTTTAGCTCAAAACCCTAAACAAATTTACCCAGTCTGTATTGCTGGAAAAAAAGTTTGCCCTCCAGAAAACTGTGGTGGTCCTTGGGGTTTTATGAAAACAAAAGAAGAATTTTTTATTTTTGACGTGTTAGAGCGTTTCGCCTCAATGGTGAGGAACGGTAATTTTGACATGGATAGGGAAGAAGCAGCTTGTATGCTAACCTGGCTCTTAGTCTATCAAAACCGTTTCGACCGTCATAAAGTTAACCAGCTTTTACAGCAATACACCACGGGAGATAGAGAGTCGTTGTTTTTTGAGCAGGAAATAGAGTGAAATTTAAAGTTCAACTAGTTATTGAATCAGAACCGGGCGATACCCAGTCAATTCAAGAAGTTGCCCAGTTTGAAAAAAATAATCTAAAGCCTGAAAATTTGGGATTAACTCTAGCCCAAGCCAAAGAATTATTGCTTCAGACTCAACGCAGCATAGCCTCTCAACAAATAGCCCAATACCAAAAGCAGCAGGAGTTATGCTTTCACTGCGACCAAAAGCTGCGCCATAAAGATAAACGTACTATTGTGTATAGAACACCATTTGGCAAGTTACAACTACTTTGCCAACGATTGTTTCATTGTGCTTGTACCAAGCAACCAACCCGCACCTTCAACCCAGTAGCCAACCTCTTAAAAGAGCGCACATCGCCAGAATTACTCTACCTAGAATCAAAATTTGCCTCTCTCATGTCTTATGGACTTTCCAGTCAATTATTACAAGAGGTGCTGCCAATAGAAGGAAAAATAAACCCTACCTCCATACGCAACAACCTACACGTACTCGGAAAACAACTGGAATCTGAATTGCCTGAAGAAGCAGGAGTATTATTTGAAGGTTGCCCAAGGGATTGGGAAAGACTGCCTAAACCAGATTTGCCATTGGTAGTAGGCATGGATGGTGGCTATGTTCGATTTTATGATCGCGCCTCCTCTCAAGCAGGAAATTTTCAAGTTATTGCAGGTAAAAGTATCAAAGCAGACGGCACATCCAAGTGTTTTGGCATGGTTTATTGCTACGATTCCAAACCCCAACGCCGAGTATTTGAGGTGTTAAAATCCCAAGGAATGCAAATGAACCAGCAGGTCACATTTTTATCAGATGGAGAAGAAAGTATACGCCACCTACAATACTATCTCAACCCGAATGCAGAACACATACTCGACTGGTTTCACATCACGATGCGGATAACTGTGATGAAACAGATCGCCAAAGGTATAAATAAAGAACATTTGGAAGCAGAAATAAACAGCGAATCCATCCTCAAGGATTTGACTTCATTAAAGTGGTATTTATGGCACGGCAATATTTATAAAGGATTATCAAAACTTGAAGATTTAATCGATAGTGCTTTTGTCTTGGGTTCGGATGATGACGGATGTTCTCCAAGTCTTGAGGCACAAAAACTCTGTTCTCATTTGGAAGAGTTTGAAACTTATATTTTAAATAATGGACAATACATTCCCAATTATGGCGAACGCTACCGTAACGGCGAAGCGATTTCCAGCTCGTTTGTAGAATCTGCCGTCAATCAGGTTATCAGCAAAAGATTTGTCAAAAAGCAACAAATGCGTTGGACTCCGGAAGGAGCGCATCTTCTTCTCCAAATGCGATCGCTAGTCTTGAACGGAGAGTTAAAAAGTAAATTCCAGCAATGGTATTCTGAATTGACTCTCAATTGATTAATACCAACTTTGAAGTGATAGTTGGTAAAATCAATTTATAATCCCAAGCTTTGTAAGGGTTTGGGTTATGACTAAACAACTCATCCAAATACCGAAAGTTGGTAAAAAGGCAAAACGTTCACGTTTTTCTCCTAATTCTCGAAAGTACTCTGAGATTAGAACTAGAGAGCATCTGTTGCCAGAAGAAGTCTCTGCGATGCGCTCGGCACTAATAAAATCAAATGGTCGTCATGCCCATCGAGATTCAACTCTAATTTTACTCATCTATCGCCACGGATTGAGAGTAAGTGAGGCATCAACTTTACGGTGGGAGCAGATAGATTTCAGTGGTGGAACGATTTACGTGAAACGAGTCAAGAAAGGAATTCCTTCCGTGCAACCACTTTACGGAGATGAGATTCGCTCTCTACGGAAGCTTCAACGAGATTATCCCGCTAGTCCTTATGTTTTCCAGTCTTCTCGACTTGGACCGTTAGCGCGAGATACGGTAAGTGGAATTGTTGAGCGGGCAGGAGAGTTAGCGAATCTGCCTTTTCCCGTTCACGCACATATGCTGCGACATGGAACGGGCTATTACTTAGCCAACCGAGGTACTGATACTAGAGTAATTCAGAGCTACCTTGGGCATAACAATATTCAGCACACGGTACGTTACACCGAACTGGCATCTAGTCGGTTTCAAGGACTTTGGGATGATTAATTTTTGAAATCACGTTTAATTGTTGCCACCGCGAAGCGTTCTTTTTGAATTGCTCCCCCGAAATTTTTCGCTCTCCAGTTAAACAGTTTCTCCTCGTGGCATAAACTTTCTATTTGCGCCATTCAAGCAGAGTAGCCAAATGACCACGACAACCCAGTGAATCAACGAGATCGTCCAGAGAGAACCTGTCAGTAAATAGGCGATCGTACAGGTCAAACCGAGTAAGGTGGTTAAAACAAGAAATACAGGTTGAAAAAAAGTTGGATTTCCTGCTTGATAAAACGTAAGAGCATTAAGCGGATGGTAAAGAACAAAGAGAGTCAAACTCAACACGACCCAGCCAAAGGTAATGACAAAAGAGCTAAGCTCGTCCGGGTAGGGCAACAACGCCACGCGAAAGACTAGTTCTTCCCACAGTGCCGGACAAAAAAATAGAAAAACTATAGTTTTGACGAGCTGAATCGGTTTTTGTCGAATAGGTCGCCATTGTAAAAAGCCCGATTTGCCCCCAATCGAAACAGCGATCGCGCCATAGGCTAAAAGCAATAAAATTGTCATGCCCCAATCCTGGCGGTCTGGTAACAAAACGAGCGAGGCCAAGATGCGACGCAAGCTAAGAGAAAGAATCGGCACCTCTCCAAAAAGATGGGTCGGAGCCAGAGGCAGTATTTCTGGCAGGGAACCACCTACTTGATTGGTGCGTAAAAACCAAAGCGTTGCTCCCTCTTCTAGAAAAATGGTGCTGATGATGTCATGAGCGGCGCGGGGTAACATCGACTGCCAACTCAAAAGGGCATTAGCGAGGGTATCTTGTTGGATGAAAGAATAAGGATGACCGTCTTTAACTCCCGCGAGAGTTTCCGCATTTTGCTGCCAATCGGGACGGATTGTTCCCCTGGGAGTTAAAACTTGGTATAGGCGATCGCCAAGCTGCACTAATTTTTGAAAGCGTTGGGCTTGCGGGTCGTCGGGATGATTTTTCAACCAGTCCGAGAGCGCAGCATTCCTTCTAATCCGCTCTTTGAGTGTTTCAATGGTGATGTAGAGGGCTTGGTTAGAGTCCTGAACGCAGGAAGCTGCTGGGCTAACACTGGAATCTCCCGTGCCATCGCCGGTGCGGTAGCGGGCCATCATAATTTCCAGTTGCCGTTGGAATTCCCTCAAGGGAGATAGGGAAATGCCCCCAAAATTGTAATCCTCAAGCACATCTAATTTGAGCATCACATCGGAACTGGGGCGAGAATTGAGCCACCCCCGTTGCAAGTTCCCGAGATAGTTTGCCCAGCTTTGACTCCCCGAGAGGATGCCCTGGGGATTGTGAGCATAGACCTGATCGTAGGAGATGTCCCATTGCAACTCCTGGGTAAAGGGGTCGCGTACCACCTGGAACAAGAAGTAGGCAAAGTGCCCCGTCACCGTTCCCCCCGTGACCGATTCACCTTTTTCTCCGCCAATGCCCCCGAACAGGTGAATCCCCAAACCGCGCTCGCCTTCTTGCCAGGCTGCCAGGGCAACTTCGGGGTCATCCCCGTGCGGAGCTACCAAAACCCGTTGGGCTGTTCCTTTACGGTCGGGAGTATTTTTCCAGTTACCGCGAGCGATGTAATCCAAACCAGATTCCAGTCCAAAAACCGTCTCCGTCGGCTGAAGTTGAAACAGCGAGCGCGGTCGGAGTGCCTGTACCGTAAATAAGCCGTCTTGACCTCGTGCGCCATATATATACCACCCAGCTTTTCCCTCGGTTGAATCGGCTAAGGAGCGCGGTGTAGACATCAAGCGATCGCCAGATATCGAGGGTTGTTGGGGAATACGGATCGCTTCTTCAACGCCGTCAAAGTTTCTAGTTTGGGGATTGTAGTGTTGGACGCGCACTAGTTCGCTGGGGCAGGGAGGGAAACCCGGACAATTGGCGGGGATATCGGTTGGGGATTTCGCCGAGGCTTCGCCGAGAATTTTCACCAAGCCCACATAACGCCCCGTCACCATGAAAGGCATTTTCTCAACCCGAATTGTCGTTTGCTCCTGCGTGTTTGTGACTCGAGCTTGTTTAAAACTGACTAACACATCATCTTGCGGTCTAGCACCCGCTAGGGCTTGTAGGGGACCCACCTGGGAACGATCATTGAGACGGACGGGAAGAACATTTCCTTGCCGTTCGCTTTTTTGAGCGGCTGCGGTAAATTGAATATCCGTTGTCACCAGTTGCAAGTAGCGCTCGAGTAGCGGCGAGCGTTGCCATCCCAAGCGAACCTTTTGCCCAATTAAATCCTGTCGGTCGGGGGGAGCCTGATAGACTTCTAACCACGTCCAATCCTTATCCGGTAAAGTCTTTTGTTGAAATTCTTCGGGTTTCGGTAGAATAAGGCGACCCACCCAATTGTCTATCGGTCGGTAGAGGTTTGGGTCGAGGGTTTGTTTAACGGCGTAATAACTCGGCTGATTTACTGGCAAGTGACTGGTCACTGCATAGTCTGAGATTCGCCGAACAGGGGGTTTCGGAGTAAACAAGAGAACAGACACTGTAACCACTCCAGTCAAGAGGAGTAAAGCCAGGAATTGAAATCTTCGTTTTTTCAGCATTCTGTTTGATGTCCGTTAAAATTCTCTAATCGTTGCATGAGCTCTATTTCTCAAGCCTTGGCTTGTGAGGCGTGATACCGGAATCGAATTCCAGCTCTCGAGCGACCCGAAGCTCGAACAAAAACGAAACAGTAGTTTGGGTTAAATACGTTAATCAATTAGGGGTTAAACTAAGGAAGCTACCATAAGTGCCAACTCAAAAATATAAAGTTTTTGGTTTGACTTTGGAATAAGAACTTATTGTAATTTTGCTAAAAAGCGATGCAAAAATCTCATAAATTTAGCTGATTTTTACATCAAAAGTTCTGACACTACTTTAAATCAGTACTTTTGATCTAATATTTTCAGCGATCACCTCATGATACCTTCAATCCTTAGAAGCTAATTATAGCAATAGTTTTAGAACAATTTGGCACTTATGGTAGCTTCCCTAGCATTACGCCTTGTTGTCCATATTATAAAAAGCGATCTCAAAAAAACTATGATCTGATCACGGAATTCCGTGGAAGTTTGTAAAGATTCCGTGAAACATAACTTAAATTTAGACTCGTTCAATCTATTCGTTCAGATGTCGGCTAACCCGTGCATCTGTAGAGACAACAATATTGAGCCAGTAGGAAAGAGTTACTGTAAGTTAAATCGGAGTTTGTAACAGTCGATAGTAATTCATCACTGAGAGATAGCCATCAAATTTGTCAGCTTATTTTTACTCATCTTCTAGGCGTTGATAATTGTGTTTGTAGATTATTTATTGAGTTTTAACCTTAGATTTTATAGAACCCATTTGACATCTTCCAAGTATGGACTTAAAGTTCTCGAAAGTATCAAAATTCATTGACCATGAAGTATTCCAGTAGCCTTAGCGATGAAGAATGGGAAATTCTAGAACCCCTGTTAGTTAAGATATTGCCGACTAAGAAGCAAACCCGACCTGCCAATTGGACAAGGCGAGAAATCCTTGACGGAATACTCTATCAACTCAAAAATGGTTGTAATTGGGCAGACTTGCCCAAAGATTTACCTCCCTACTCAACTGTCTATTGGCACTACAAGCAGTGGCGAAAGGTAGGGGTGTTTGAAAAGCTCATGAATGCCTTACATGAACAAGTACGTCAGCAGGTTAAAAAAAACCTAAGTGGACAACATTAATAATCATTGACTCTCAAGCCGTGAAAAATACCTGTAATGCCAGTGTCGCTTCCAAAGGCTTTTGTTTTTACAAAGCCACGAATGGGATTAAAAGACATCTGGCAATTGATACACTGGGATTTCCTTTCTTTACCCACTGCACACCAGCAAATGTCTCGGATGATGCAGGATTGATTGAGATGCTGACGCTAAATATTGACTATTTCCAGTCAAAACCCGTTAACCTTCCGAAGCTCACTATTTTGCTAGACCACGGATATCATCCCGAACATTTGACTGAGCAATTGGAGCAAGTTTATCCCGAGATCATGACGAAAATCAAGTTTGAACTGTCCACCAAACCCTCGAAACAAGAGAAGGCAGCGCAAGGGAAATCTGGATTTGTTCCTGCTGTTGCTCGCTGGGTGATTGAACGCTCAAACGCTTGGATGGAGCGTTGTAAAAGTTTGGTTAAAAACTTTGAGCGCGAGATACGCGGAGGTTTCCTCCGCTTGTAGAATCGCGCTGTTGAGCGAACTTTATCTCATGCGACTGCCAAGATCGATCTCTGCTTCGTCAGATTAATGCTTAAGCGGCTTTCAGTCTCTTCGTGAGATCTCAAATGGGTTCTATAAGAGAACACGGTATCTTAGAACCTCTGTTAGTACGTCCTCTACCAGACAATAAAGAGGACACGTCGCCTGGGGTTTCCCCAGGCGTTCATGATGTCCGTTATGAATTAGTCGCTGGCGAAAGACGATACCGCGCAGCAGAAGCACCAGGGTTAAAAGAAGTTCCAGTCATCATCAAAGAACTAACAGATTCAGAAGCTCTACAACTAGCTCTGATTAAAAATCTGCAAAGAGAAGATTTGAATCCTGTCGAAGAGACTGAAGGGATTTTACAACTGCTAGCCATTAAAGAAAATATCGCGGTAGACGAAGTAATTTCTAGACTCTATCGGATGTATAACGAGGTCAAAGGTAATGTAAATTCATCTAACCCTAACGTTAGGGTTAACGAGTTTGATGATTCGGTTAAAGCTATATTTGACTCGTTGGGACGCATGAACTGGGAGTCTTTCGTCAAAAATAAACTTCCTTTGCTGAAGTTACCAGAAGATATTCTCGAAGCTCTCCGAAGCGGACGGATTGAATACACTAAAGCTAAAGCGATCGCGTCGGTTAAAGATGAAGAACTCAGACAACAGTTACTCGAAGATGCGATTACTAACTCCCTCTCCTTGAGCCAGATCAAAGAGAAAGTCAAAGCCCTCAAACCAACTAAGGAGAAAGAAGAATTAAGAAATCGTTTTGAGACAACGATTAAAGAAGCTAATAAATCAAAACAACTCTGGCAAGACCCGAAGAAGAGGAAGAAGCTCGAATCTTTATTAGCACAGTTGGAGCAGTTAATCGAATCTGAATCGACTCTTGAGGTCAATAAAGCCAATTTAGAACCAATTTTTGAAGCAGCAGAAGAAGAATCAAATCAGGAAACAGAAGAGTCGGGAATAACAGATGATGAACTAGGGGCATTGTTAAAAGTCAGTAATCTAATCATTCGCGATTATCGGGTTAAAGGGAAAAAACCTCCTGCTGGATTGGCAAAGAAATTACAAGATTGGGAAGTGAAGGGCGAGGGTTGGGTGAGAAAGTCTTGAGAACAGATGAATTAATTGTGACAATTCTTCTAGATTAGCCCAGGTCCTTTGTGTCGCCAGTCGTGTTCCATGGTCAATTTACCTTCTTCATCTTCCGACAATTCTTGAAGTTGATGAAGGCGTTCGACTTTGCGTTGTAGCTCTTGTTCTTTCAAATCTCCAGGTTGGGAGATGTACATTTCCGGCTCAATCGCGTAGTTATTAATCAGTCCTTCTTGGTCGATGGTATAGCCATCTCGGGTGTGAAGATGTTCTTTCTCTGCGGGGTTATCATGCTCGACATGACCGAAATTTACACCTTCTCTGGCTTCTCGCGCTCCAGTTTCGGCGGGAATAATATGTGGATCGTAGTGGGGAGTATTTGGATTAGCATCGCTTTGAGCTTTCATCGGTTCCTCCTTGCTTATTAGCAATCAAATGAGGTCACTCAACTTTATTCTAGCTCTCATTATTCTTTCAAAATCATTATACGTTATAATAAATTATGTTTAAGATAATTTTTGCTTATTAAATATTCACATAAGAAAGTTAGAAAAACATTTTTAATTCGTTTTTACATTCAAGAGGTACAACCATGACCGAGAACAACGCTGCTCGAATTTATAAAAAGGTAGAACAGGCTCACGCCGAGCAGGAAAGACAAAAAGCCCTGAGTAATCCAGAAGTTTTTATTAAGTTAGCAGAGGCTAGAGGATATACTTTTACAGTTAAAGATTTAGAGACTCAACTCAACCAATTATCGGATGAAGAGGTGGCAGGTATTTTTAATCCGGGTATTGGACAAAGGCGACATATATTCCCAAGATAAAGGAATTGAAGCACTTGCTCGCACTTGAGAAGTATTTATGTTAACCAGTTGATACTCATAACTTCTTCACAAGTAGTTTGTAGCGTATAGGTGTAGCTAACTAAAAGAACTACCTTATGGATACAAATCTTGAAGAAACCACCAAAACGGACGAGCAAGACGCTTTACCCTTGTCGCTAATGAAACGGAGACAAATACTAACGAGAAAGTAACAGCATAGGAATTGGCGTACAGCCGACATACGTTGCCATCCCCCAAATAGGGATACCAACAAATCTAGTATTCTCTTGCTCCTAAGATTTTGAGAGTTGTTTTTTGGGCAGAGGTTAATCCTTTTGTTCCAGTAATGTTCATTCCTTCGTAGAGTCTGGATGCTTGCAGTACTCGCAAACAGGTACCTGTCTTAACTTGCCATAATCTTACTGTTTGATCTTGCGAACCACTAGCTACAATTTGACCATGAGGATGAAAGGCAACCGAAGAGACTAAATGATTATGTCCCCGACAAATATGCAGGTATTCTCCAGTCTCGATATTCCATAATCTTACGGTTTGGTCGTGGGAAGCACTGGCTAGAGTTTGACCCTCGGGACTAAATGCTACAGAAAACACCCAATTATCATGTCCCTGTAGAGTTTGAATTAATTGACCCTGTTGGTAATCCCAGATAGCGATCGCATTATCCGTACTTCCGCTAGCAAGAATTCCTCCAACTCTGCGATCGCTCTTTAATCCCCCCTTGCTAAGGGGGGACACGGGACTAAAGGCTACTGATTTAATTCGATTGTCATGACCGGTTAAAGCGTCCAATAATTTCCCTGTAGCAACATCCCAAAGCCTAACCATGCGATCGGTGTTACCAGTAGCAAGAATGTTACCATCGGGACTAAAGGCTACTGACCAAACTTGATCCGTATGTTCGGAGAAAGTTTGTAGGCATTTTCCCGTTTCCAAGTCCCATAGTCTAGCAGTTTTGTCTGCACCACCACTAGCAATAATTTTACCGTCGGGACTAAATGCTACTGAATACAACCAATCTTGATGTCCCTGTAAAATTTTTAAGCAGTTACCTGTAGTAACATCCCAAAGTCTTATCGTGCGATCGCGACTGGCACTAGCTAGGATTTGATGATGGGGATGGAAAGCTACCGCACAAACATAATCCTTATGACCGAATAAAATCCGAATACAAGCGTTATTTTCCCAATCCCAAATTCTAATCGTATAATCATTGCTACCGCTAGCAATTAAGTTTCCTTGAGGATTAAAAGCAACGGGAAATACCCAATCAGTACTTCCCTGCCAAGTTTTCAAACATTTTCCATCTTGACAATCCCAAATTCTTACGGTTTGATCCAGACTGACACAAACTATTGTCTGACCATCGGGACTAAACGCGAGGGAAAAAATTTGATTGGCGTGTCCGTAAATAGTTCTGATACAAGTATGAGTACGATAATTCCATAGTCTGACAGTGCGATCGCAACTACCACTAGCCAGCGTAACCCCATCGGAATTAAAAGCTACCGCAGACACCCCAGCAGTATGTCGGTCATAAGTAGTGAGACATTCTCCTGTATTAACATCCCATAATTTGACAGTTGAATCCCCACTACCACTAGCCAGCGTAACCCCATCGCGACTAAAAGAAACCGACCGCACCCATCCATCATGTCCTACTAAAGTTCTAAGACATTCGCCAGTTATCGCATCCCAAATTCTAACAGTGCGATCGTCACTACCACTAGCTAAAAGTTTACCATCGGGACTGAAAGAAACCGACCGCACCCATCCATCATGTCCGATTAAAGTCTTGATACATTCACCTGTTATCGCATCCCAAATGCGGAGAATATTGTCGCCACTAGCACTAACTACAGTTCGAGCGATAGGACTATAAGTCACGGAAAAAATTTCCTTATCGTGTCCCCGACAAGTTTTAAGACAAGTACCGTCACTAACTTGCCAGAATTTTACAGTGCGATCGGCACCACCACTAACTAAAGTTTGACCATCGGGACTAAAACTAACCGAACGTACCCAATTATTATGACCTTTACAAATAACTAAAAGTTTACCTGTTTCTACTTCCCAAAGGCGAATTTGACAATCTGTATCGCAGGTAGCTAAAGTTTTGCCATCGGGGCTAAAGGTAGCCGATAAAATATTACCTAAAGTTTCGGTAAAAATAGATTTAGATAAATCTGCATTGGCAAAATTAACGTTATGTAATTTTATGCCTTGTAAATTAGCTTGCCAAACTGTTAATCCAGAAAAATTATAACCACTCAAATCTATTTCTAACTGACGCAAAAGATTAATCAGATTACCACTTAAATAACCTCTTTTTAAAGTTCGATTTTTTCCAGAATATAAGGTTTGAAGAATTACTTGTATTTGCTTGTTAATATTTTGGTTGGTACCAAAAAAATCGAGCAGCCGTTCTCCAACTGGTTTGATGATTTGAGTTTCTTGGGACTGTCTAATAAAATCTTTACTTTGAGATTTAGCCAAGGCTATTTGATTTAAAAAATTAATTTTATTTGTTTCGATCTCTTCTGTTGCTTTAACGATCAGATCGTGAGTAATGTATTCCATTACTACTGTTTGTTGACTGAAAAAATTATCGAATTTTTCAATCAAAGAACGTTTTTGTAAAGAAGCCAAAGATTTGATTAGTTCGGCAACAGGAACTTTAGCCACAAAATCTTGTTGTAAATTCTGAATTGAAACTGGTTCGCGATTAATTGTCAACCAGTACATAATTTGTTGTTCTAATCCAGTTAAACGTTGAAATTGTTGTTGTAAAAGTTCGCGAATATCGTCAAAAATAAACGTATCTTGTTGTAAAATTTTAATAAAATCAGTAATACTGCCATTAAAAAAATCTTGAATAGCAAAAGCAACTATTTTTAAAGCTAAAGGATTACCACCATAGCGCTTTACTAAAATTTTCCATTCGGTTTCCGAACCCGAAAAAGTCCCTTTATAACCTAAAATTTTTTGAACTTCAACTTTAGATAATCCTTTAAGTTGAAGACAACGAACTGGTAAATTTTCTCCTTCTAAAGCAGAAAATTCTGGAGGTGGTTCGCGAGAAGTTAAAATCAAACAACTTTGGTGTTGAATTTGCGCAATCGCTTTAAATAAATTACCATAATTTTCATAACCAGTTCGATATTTTACTATTAGCGAGTTAGGAGATTTATGATTATTACTCTGTAAAATTGATTCGACGTTATCGAGTATTAAAAGACAACGTGACGAACGTAAATATTGGAGTAAAAGAGATATTTTTTGCTCTAGAGACTCGGGTAAATTTATCTGTTTTTGTCTGCTTAAAAATTGAATTAAATCTACTAATATTTTCTCTAAAGATGGAGTATTTCTAAGACTGCGCCAAATAATAAACTCAAATTTATTTTCGATTAAATGAGCAGCTTTAATAGATAAAGCGGTTTTACCAATTCCACCCATTCCGAGTAGAGTAACCAGACGACATCGATCTTTGATAATATATTTATTTAATATGTCTAGTTCTGCTCCACGTCCACAGAAAATAGAAACATCAATCTCTTCTCCCCAATCTTGATAATTATTGCGATCGATAATCTCTTGCCACTCGATTCCTAAAACTTGAGAAAAAGCTTTAAAAGCATCAACATTAATTGCATATTTTCCCGATAAAAAACGCTTCCAAGTTCCTTCTGAGATCCCATCTGCAAAATAGCCTCTTTCTTGCCAAGAAGTCCCCAGAATTATACTAGCTTCCTCTAACCAGCGACAGTCATCCACTGTCCAACCTTTTGCTTTTCTCGCTTGTTTAATTATTGCTAAACCCTGTGTTGAAACCTTTAGTGCAACCATCGATAAGATAATTATTAGATACTATCTCGACAAATAAAATTTGTTTTTTAAAAAACGGTTTTTTCTCTCGATCTTTTTTTAAGTAATAATCGAGAAGAAATCGAGAATAATTCAATAATTAAAAATTGAAGTAACTTTAATCTAAGCAAGATAATTCGCTAAAAAGCATTTTATTACATCTATTTTAATTTTTATTTATTTTGACTATTTAATTTAATCTTATGATTAAATGAACAAACTTAAACCCTAATTACATTAAATTTAATTATTTGTCAAGATCAATATCGATTAAGCGATCGCCGATCCAAAACCGATCTTACGTAATTGGGTTGAGATAAGAGATGCTGAGAGTAACAAAGATTTAGCACTAAATTAGGAGCAAAACAATGGAATTACGTTATCGCGGTGTCAACTACCAATCTCAATCTATTATCTTCCATCAATATCAGCCTAATTCTTTAATCAAAGGTACATATCGAGGTCTGCAATCCTACATTTCTCCCTGTGTTCCCCTATCTCATAAATCATTTATTGAACTAAAATATCGCGGTGTTGATTACACCAAAGGTTTTAATCGCTTTCCTCGTCCAACTTTTACCACTACTCAACTCAAACCAGTCACAATTTAATCTTGTCTTACCTCAGTTCGGGTTAAAAGAGTTTAAGGATTGGGCAAGCTATACATTCATCAGTCATTACTTACCAATTATCAATTAATTTATCCCTTTGGATTCTACTTCTTGCTGATTGCCCTTTGCCCGATCTACATCACTCGATCGCTAGAATTTATTTCTCTCACGTTATATATTTAAAAGCAACTTAAGATCGGGATAGACATCCGATGATTAAACTATATGATCTTGATTTATCTGGAAACTGCCACAAAGTTAGATTAATGCTTTCTTTGTTGTCAAAAGAATTTGAATCGATCCCAGTCGATCTCTTTGGTGGCGAAGCTCAAACCCCTGCATTTCTGAAGCTGAATCTTTTAGGAGAAGTACCAGTTTTAGTCGATGGCAATGTTATTTTACGGGATTCTCAGGCAATTTTAGTTTATTTGGCAAAACGTTACGGTAATGAAGATTGGCTACCAACAGAAGCAGAAACCATGAGTCACGTGATGGAATGGCTATTTTTTGCTGCTAACTATATTCGTCAAGGTCCCGAATTCGCCAGACGCTATTATAAATTCAATCTTAAAATAGATATCGAACTGGCTACGGAAAGAGCCTATTCTGTTCTCAAAATTTTAGACGATCGTTTATCGCAAAAATTTTGGTTAACGAGCGCTCATGCCACTATTGCAGATATTGCTTGTTTCCCTTACATTGGACTAGCACCAGAAGGAAAAATTGCCTTAGATTCATATCAAAATGTTATTTCTTGGCTGGAACGAATTAAACAACTACCAGGTTATCTTTCCATGCCTGGATTGTAGGAGATACTTATGAGTGAGTTTCATGAGGGAGAAATTGCCGTCCAAACTCAAGCTAGAGTTAGAAACGAGGCGGAAAGTCTTTCTCATGTAATTAATAACTTTATTCAACCTAAAGCCCAAGAATTTCTTAGGGATAGAAGGATTGCGATCGCGAGTACTATAGATACACGAGGACGATGTTGGGCTTCTTTATTAACGGGTAAGCCTGGTTTTATTGAAATTGTAAGCGAAACTGAAATTGCTATCTCACCTCTCACAGCAACACTCACTCCTGTAGCAGAACATTTGGCTCAAAATCAAAATATAGGATTACTAACGATTGACTTTGCCAAGCGCAGGCGTTTGCGCTTAAATGGTATAGCGACATTACAACCCACAAGGCAAATTAAAGTACAAACTCAACAAGTATTTTTTAACTGTCCTAAATACATTACTAAACGTGATTTTGAATCGACTATTAAAGAAAGATCGAGTTTAAATCGTTCGATTTCTAATAGTTTAAATCCACATCAACAAAATTGGATTACTCAAGCAGATACTTTCTTTATTGCCAGTTATCATCCTGAAAAAGGTGCAGATGCTTCTCATCGCGGTGGCGATCCTGGTTTTATTCGGATTATGAATTCCAATCGGCTTATTTTTCCTGACTATACAGGTAACAATCTGTTTCAGACTTTTGGCAATTTAACTGTCAATCCTCGCGCTAGTTTATTATTTATTGATTTTGATCGCGGTCATACTTTACAGCTTACAGGAATGGCGGAGATTCTCTGGCGATCAGAATTATTAGCTGAATTTGCTGATGCCAAACGATTGGTAAAGTTTGAGATTGAAAAGGTTGTTGAAACTGGTTAATAAGGAATAGGGCATTGGGGTAGATCGAGAATAGGTAATTTAATTAACTGATGTTACGCACTCTTGAGTAAATGTAATTCACACATAGCTTGTTGCAAAGCTTTGACATAAATAGTACTGCGCAAAGCAAAATGGTTCATCTTGTGTTTCAATTTCAGACACTCTAATTGAAATGCAGCATAGATAGACATAAAGATATGGTTTCCTTGAGTACGAAGACATTTAGTTGGGGACTTAGCTAAACCAGTATTAGACTTGAGCGTTTTATGAAAGACTTCCACGTTCCACCGTTTTTGGTAGATTGCTTCTATTTGAGGGACATTACAGTTTAAATCACTACAAGCCAAATACAAAATACCAGTACTGCCATCTTGGTTTTTAAAGACTTGACGATAGATGAGAACAGGAAAGTCCAGTCCTTTAAGCCATCCTCTGACTGAGATCTGTTCTGACCAGTTGAGTTCATCAATTCTGGTAAAACAACCCTGTTTTTTGTTTTCTTCACTCAAGGCTACGGTACGATTGCTTTTGAGAGCCATGATCAAGTGCTTATCTAAATCCTGACAGATAAAAGCCATATTTTCCTTCGAGGAAAACCAACTATCAGCTAGCACATACCTGTATTTGAGTTGATTCTGGGAGCAAATTTTTAATTGATTTCGTGTTAATTCATTTTTTGTTGCTGTTGCTTTTCGTTTTTCCTTCTTTGTTTTTACCTCACAAAATTTTATGGACTTTTTGACGACATCAAACCCAATTGGTAGGCTTATGTCTTCGACACTATAAACATAGTTGATGATGTTAATTCCCTTGACAGAACGGTTTTCTTGATGGTCATGATGCCAGCACACTAACTCATTCTCTTGGGTATGAGGTTTTTTCTCTATGGTGTCATCCACAATCAACACACCATCTTCTTGTTCATACTCCCTGACCACTGGTTTCACTAACTTCCACAGCTCTCGTGACTCTAAGTCTTTAGCCGACAGGAAACGAGTTATTTTATCGTGACTGATACTTCCTTCTAATACTCTTGATAATCCTGTCGCTGTTATCTGTCCAAACGAGCTGATAATATAATCGCTGTATAGTTCCAAAAGCTTTTTGTCCATTCGAGTATTATAGCTTTTGCGTAACATCAGTTAATTAACTAAAAAGGCTAAATTCTTGCCACCGCGATCGCCAAACATCTCTTCACGATCGCGAAAATTATTGCAAGAACCATTAAACTGTAATCTACACCGATCTAACATCACGATCCAATCAGCGCGATCAATAGATTACTTCTCTTTGTTAATTAGCTTTAGAGGAATGGTTGTTTTATTTTGCGCTATGTGCCATGCCCAATTCCCTACATATCTTGCCTTCACTATAAATTTTGAGGTTTGGATAGCTTTAGATCAGTTTTGGATCACTTTTGGATTCTAAGCGCGATCGCATTTCAGTATTCTCCGTAAATTCACTATCTTGACTGGTGATCTCTAACTTCTATACCTGCTGCTGAAAATTGACTTTTCATAAGGATTTGGTCGGTTACAACAAGATGTGTAAAATTGCCGATCCAAAACTGACCTTACTTTATCAAAGGTAGTTTTGAGATGCTAAAGCTAGCACTAAATCACAGTGTTGTTAATTTCAACATTATTACCAGAAATAATCATGACTAGAATCGTTGAACGAGTCACTACGACGCAAGGTGAGAAGAATCTACTCGAACAAAAACAAAAGCATCTTCAACTGATTGAGAATAATTACCAACACAACCTCGATACTGACTATACCGAAAAGATTCACGAATTAAGCGACAACTTTGATTATACCCAGGAAAGCGATCGCTATTGGAGTGAACCTCAGCTTTCTTTCTTTTATGGAACTCCACTTTATGAGGTTGCTTCTGACTCTCAGAAAATAGCTCTCAATCAGCTTAATTGGGTTTTTAAGTACCATTTTGTACTGTTTGGTGAAACTGAAACAATTCATTACAACCAAATCACAGGAGAATCTTTTGCTACTCTAGGTGAAAATTATCGAGTAATTGCCGAACAGTTAAAACATGAATCTGCTCAGGAACGAATTCATATTAATGCTTTTTCGCGCATTAATGGTCAGACAGTAGATACTATATTGGGAGAACCATCCTATGCTAAGTTCACAGAGCGATTATATCGAAATAGCTGGCAAAATTCACGTTTTTCTAATTATGCCGATCTGACTTTGCGATCGCTGACTCAGTTGCTGCTGAGAGGTAATCAACCATCTTATCTTCAATATCTCAATAATTTAACCGAACAAGAGCGTCTTGGTTTTACTGCTAGCAGAGGATTTGCCCACGGATTGGGAGTTGTTCCTCAATTTTTAACCAGATTTTTAGCATACAACCAAGGAACTTCACCTTTCTTAGCTTCTCAATACTATGTTATTCGCTACATGGCAAATCTATTGCTCAAAAGTTACGAGCATAATATCTACAAATATTGGAAAACTTTGCAGAAAAAAAGCGAATTAGTGCCTACGCCTACTGCTGTCTCTTACTATCACCTGTTGGATGAGTCTTTCCACACCACAACCTCGCTTTTTCTAGCTCGCGATTTTTACAAGCATTTATCTCCACCAACAGCTTACGAAAAATTAATTGCCAATCTAGTAGTTTATTTAATTCAAAGCACTAGTTTCTCTGGGCTTTCTGCTATATCGAGATACTCTTTTTTGGGCGATTCTCGTTATCTAATTGGGTTCATCTATAAGTTACTCAAAAATCCTCTTTTTGGAATGTCAGATCGAGAAGCACTTGATTGGATGGAAAAATGCTTCTGCCAGGAACATGAAGGCTTCTATCTGTCAGCGAAATATCATCAACGTCTGCTCTTAGAATTACGTCGATTTACCGATAATTTTGACTATTTATGGGCTGTCAATCGAGAAATGAAGGTTATGGCTGCTGGAGGCTCAGTTAGTACAGCAATTGCCAAAAATACTCAAACTTTTAAGCGATTTGCCCGACAAATAAATGCTTAGTCATTTTCTCACTTCTTTAATCATCATTATTGACTTCAAATTTATCCTCAAAATTATGTTGTATGCTCTCAAAACCAAAATTATGGAAGAGTTGCAAAGGCATTATCTAACTTTGGAACTTCCTTCATCGATTGAAAAACCATTAATTAAGCTTGAAAAGCTATTATACGAGCGCAATCTCCAACAAGTTCCCCTTAAAAAACCGATTTTTGTTATTGGTTCTCATCGCTCTGGAACAACAATTTTATACGAAACCCTGGCAAGACATCCCGATCTCGCTTATTTTAGCAACGCTTCAGCCTATTTCCCCAGATTGCCCATGCTTTCCCATAAATTTGGTACTATCTGGGCGCAAAAACAGATTAAGATTGAAAGATTTCTTCAAGATGGGATTGGTTTTAATGCCATTACTCCAAGTGAAGGAACTAGGATTTGGGACTTATACGCCACTAATACAGAACACTACTACCTCGACGAAACCCATCACAATCCTGAAATGGAGCATTATTTAAAACAGAATATTCGCAAGCATCTCAAATATAATAACGCTCGGCGATTTATTAACAAAAATCCCGATAATTCAGTACGGATACGCTATCTTAACCAACTGTTTCCCGATGCTTATTTTATCCATATTATTCGAGATGGACGGGCGGTTTGCCACTCGATGATTCAAGCTCAAAAACGTGCTTTTGAATTCTTTGGTATCGGACATCGCCATAACTATGGAATTAAAACTCAAAATTGGTCAGAAATCGCAGAAATGTGGTTTAAAGACCGTCAACAAGCGATCGCTCATTTATGGTGTGAGACAATTGCAACTATTGATCGCGATCGCCAATATTTAGAACCCGAACGTTATTTAGAAATCCGTTATGAAGATTTTGTCAGTCAAACGCAGACATACTTGCATCGGATTGCAGAATTTTGCCAATTACCTATTGATGCTCAAGTTGAGCAAATCTGGCAACAGGAAACAAGCAAGCTTACTTTAGCCAAACGGAATGAGGCTTGGAAACAAGGTTTTAACCCTAGCGAACTGAACAAATTAATGCTGATTATTAGT
Source organism: Stanieria sp. NIES-3757 (assembly GCA_002355455.1). Lineage (NCBI taxonomy): Bacteria > Bacillati > Cyanobacteriota > Cyanophyceae > Pleurocapsales > Dermocarpellaceae > Stanieria > Stanieria sp. NIES-3757. The sequence continues at coordinate 57,096 of AP017376.1, read as the reverse complement.
AAGAAGATGCAGGAGCATGGCTACGAGCTAGAAAGCAATTGGGAAGAGAGAAATGAGACTGTTCAAAATACTCAATTAGTTTGAATTAAGCAAGGAAAAAAAAATTATGACTTCTATAGAGTTTATTACTAAGAATGTGTCCAATAAGTCTACTAATGGATTCACTCTCCATCGTCTTAATATGCTGCGCTGGGTGCTTTCTCCGCTGGAATATATGGAAGAATACGCAGCGAAATATGGGGATACTTTTATGCTGCGATTGCCCTACGATGGATCGAAACTTGCCATTTTTAGTCATCCCCAAGCTATTCAAGAAATTTTTACCGCTACATCCGACTTCGTAGAGAGTGGCCCTGCTAATCGAACAATTGAGCCAATCTTAGGATCGAATTCTGTTTTAATGCTGGATGGTAAACCCCTAGCGAAACGAAGAAAACTCTTACTGCCTCCATTTCATGGCGAACGGATGCAAGCTTATGGAGACATCATTAAAACTACCTCCATTGAGGTTAGCGATCGCTGGAAAGTTAATCGAACCTTTCGTCTTCATTCGTTTATGAAAGAGACTACGCTGCAAGTTATTTTCCAGGCATTATTTGGTCTAAAATCAGAATCTCATCACCAACAGCTAAAACAAGCACTTGAAAAAATGCTCTGGCTGTTTAACTCTCCAATCAATAACTTATTAATTTTTCTGCCAGCATTACGGCAAGATTGGGGAAAGTTTAGTCCTTGGGGACGGTTTTTGCGACAAAGAAAGCAACTAGAAAACCTGTTGGTTGCAGAAATTGAACGATGTCGAGAGCAAGCAAATCCCGAGCGAACCGATGTTCTTTCCTTGCTCGTATCAGCCCGTGATGAAACAGGAGAAGCCTTAACTAATCAAGAGATTTGTGACGAACTAATTACTATGATGATTGCAGGATACGATACTACTGCTAAGGCGTTAGCTTGGGCATTTTACTGGATTCATCATGTTCGAGGAGTTCGGGAAAAACTACTAGCAGAGTTAGCAACATTGGGAGAAAATGCAGACTCAATGGCTATTTTTCGCTTGCCCTATCTCAGTGCTGTTTGCTCCGAAACGCTTCGTATCTCTCCGATTGCCATAATTCCTTTTCGACGAATTGTTAAATCCCCGATCGAGATTATGGGGAATCTGTTTGAGCCTGGAACACAGTTAGTTCCTTGTATTTATCTAACTCATCAACGCTGCGATCTTTATCCAGAACCAAAACAATTTAAGCCAGAGCGATTTCTCGAACGACAATTTTCACCCTATGAGTATTTTCCCTTTGGTGGTGGTAGTCGTCGTTGTATCGGGCAAACCTTTGCTTTATTTGAGATGAAATTGGTATTGGCGACAATTTTATCGCGGTGCGAACTTCAACTAACCGATCGCCGTCCAATTCGAGCAGTTCGTCATGGTTTTACAGTTTCTCCTTCTGGAGGAGTAAAGATGATTATGACTGGTCGGAAAGAAAGAAATTAGAAGTTAGGTGTTACCCATTAGCTAGGGATTTTAAAGAAAATGGTTGCGATTAAAAGCGAAAAGTTTCCGAAATTCTTGTTTTGGGCAAGTACTACTTTGATTGTTATTAATGTTTTTGTCGGTGTGAGACTTATCACTAGAAATGGTGAAGTAACTCAATCAGATTCTCCCCCAACTGACTTAGCTCAACCAATTGAAATAACTACCCCCGATCAAGTCGGTGCATTAGGAACATTAGAACCCGAAGGCGAAGTAATTAGTCTTGCTCCTCCTACTAGAAATGAGAGTACTAGGGTCAAACAATTGTTAGTCAAGGTAGGAGAACGGGTAAAAACTGGACAAATAGTAGCAATTTTGGACAATCGCAACCGCGCTCTCGCTGCTTTAACTAGAACACAAGCTCAAGTCAAAATTGCTCGGGCTCTTTTAGAACAGCGTTTAGCTGGCGCACCAATGGGAGAAATCGACGCTCAGAAAGCCAGAATTAAAAACATCGAACTTGAGATTAAAGGGCAAATGAACATTCAACTTGCCAATATTGAACGATTAGAAGCCGAGTTACGGGGAAATACTCAAGCTCAAACTGCTACTATTGAAAGGTTTAAGGCTGAGTTCCATAATGCCCAGATGGAATGCGATCGCTTTGAGAGTTTATTTCAAAGTGGTGCAGTAAGTGATTCAGAAAGAGATCGGATTTGTTTGCAAGCTCAAACTGCTACCAGAAGCTTGGAAGAAGCCGAAGTTAACCGCCAACTAACTATTTCTACTCATCAAAAGCAAATCGAAGAAGCTAAAGCCAGTCTCCAACGCACAGAAGCTACCCTCGCCCAACAACAGATTGAAGCACAAGCAACTTTAGGCAGAATTGAAGAAGTACGTCCTGTAGACGTAGCTGTTGCCGAAGCACAGTTAGCAGATGCCCAAGCTGCTATGGCACAAGCCCAGGTAGACCTTGAGCTAGCCTATATGCGATCGCCTCAAGCCGGTCAAATCCTCAAAATTAATACCCGTCCGGGAGAAATGATTGGCGAACAAGGCATTTTACAACTAGGTCAAACGAACCAGATGATCGTTAGAGCGGAAGTTTATGAAACAGAAATTGGCAGAGTACGTCGGGGTCAAAAGGCGATTATTACCAGCAATGGCTTTGTCGGTCAACTAGAAGGAATAGTAGAACAAATCGAGTTACAAGTAGATAAACAGGATGTTCTCAGTACCGATCCTGTAGCTGATGCTAATGCCAGAGTTGTCGAAGTTAAAATCCGCCTGACTGATGAGACTAGTCAAAAAGTCGCAGGTTTGACGAATTTACAAGTTAATGCCGTAATTTTTACTCCTGTTGCTCCCAGAAAACTATCATGATCGGAAAACTCCCTACAGCTTGGCTACAACTAACTTATCAGAAAATGAAATTCTTTGTCGCGATCGCTGGTATTGCCTTAATTGTAGCTTTGGTTTTTATGCAGCTTGGGTTTCAGTCTGCTTTATTTGATAGTTCCGTGCGCTTACCCAAAAGTTTACAAGGAGATATTTTTCTCATCTCTTCGCGCTCGACTACTTTAACTTCCTTATTTAACTTTTCCCAACGTCGTCTATACCAAGCTTTTGCTTTTAGCGAGGTAGATTATGTAGTTCCTATTTATACTGACACGGTGAGATGGCGAAATCCCGATCTTAAAAGCCTGTGGCGCAACATTTACTTGATAGGTTTCGATCCTAACTATTCTGTTTTCGATCTGCCAGGAGTTAAGGAAAATATCGCAAAGTTAAAAATCCCCGATCTGATTTTATTTGATCGCAGATCTCGTCCTGAGTTTGGGGATGTAGTTACTCAATTTGACCGACAATCAACTTTAATCGCAGATATCAGAGGTAACAGTTCAAGCGATCGCCAAGTTACTGTAGCAGGATTATTTAGTTTAGGAACTTCTTTTGGGATCGATGGCAATTTAATCACTAGCGATTTGAATTTTCTTCGCATTGTTAGTAATCGTCAAACTGGTTTAATTAATTTGGGTTTAATTAAGTTAAAACCGAACAGTGATTTGCAGCAGGTTATTGCCAAAATGAAAACATATTTACCAGCAGATATTCAAATTTTTTCTCAAGAAGAATTAATTAAATGGGAAAGAAGTTTTTGGCAGCAAAAAACTGTAATTGGTTTTATTTTTAATTTGGGTTTAGTCGGAACTTTTGTAGTTGGCATAATTATTATTTATCAAATTTTATATAGTAATATATCCGATTATTTAGTAGAATTTGCGACTCTAAAAGCGATCGGATATCGACACATTTATTTACTAAAAATTGTTTTTCAACAGTCTTTCATTCTAGCAATTTTAGGCTATGTACCTGGTTTTTTTCTCGCTCAAGGGGTTTACTATTTTTCTCGTAACAACACTAACTTGCCTATTTATTTGAATTTGAGTAACTCCGCGATCGTTTTATTGTTAACCACTTCAATTACCTTATTATCAGGAGCAATTACTGTCCATAAGCTAAAAGGTACTAATCCAGCAGATATTTTTTAAGCAAATAACAATGAAAGATCGACTAATTACCATCCAAAATCTCAATTATTATTTCAATGAAAATGCTTTAGACAAACAAGTCCTTTTTGATATTAATTTGAAAGTTAATTTGGGTGAAATTATTATTTTAACTGGTCCATCTGGTTCGGGAAAAACTACTTTATTATCTTTAATTGGTGGTTTACGTTCTGTACGAGAAGGAAGTTTGCGAGTTTTTAATCAAGAATTATATCAAGCTAATGAAACTAAACTAATTCAAATCCGCCGTCAAATTGGCTATATTTTCCAAAACCATAATCTTTTACCATTTATGACCGCTTGCCAAAATGTACAAATGGCGGTAGAACTACAACCCAATATATCTCCCAATCAAGCTCGAAGCCGTTCTCAAAAAATCCTCCAAGCGGTTGGGTTAGGAAACCGAATTAATTATTATCCTTGCGCTCTTTCGGGAGGACAAAAACAAAGAGTTGCGATCGCTCGTGCTTTAGTCAATCGTCCTCAACTAATTGTAGCTGATGAACCTACGGCATCTTTAGATAGTAAAACTGGTCGTCAAGTAATTAATTTGATGCAAAAATTAGCTAAAGAACAAGGCTGTAGTATTTTTCTCGTTACTCACGATCCTCGAATTTTAGATATTGCCGACCGTCTGATTGAGATAGAAGATGGTCGATTGAACAATTAAATAAATTTGAAAGTTTCAAAATCTCTGGATTGGTTTTTGATTTTGTAGCGATCGCTTGATGAACTTAAAGAGTTACTGGTAGTTCGGTCGCGATTAGTTAAATATTGCATTTAGAGAAGTTTGGGCTTAAACTTCTCTAATTTAAAAATTGACAAAGCTGGCTAGAAAATTCGATGTACTTCTTGAGCTATGATATCCATTCCCACTCTAGTACCATTAACTAATCCTGGAATAATACCTAATATTTCTTGAACTGCTAAAAAGATTGCTTTAATTTTGATATCTTTCACCAGCGTTGATGGACCACTGATTATTTGAGAGATGCCAGTCAATAAATTCTGTGGATATTTAAGTCCATTGCTAGGTGTTAATTCTCCCTCTACTCCTTCGGCAATAATTAATCCAGTAACAAGACCGGCATTAACTCCACCTAATCCTGTTTCTAACCACGCTAGAGCATCGTTAATACCGAATTCACCCCCTTGATTAACTAATGCTAATAAATCCTTCACATTAAATGCAGCTTGGTAGATAGTGATAAAGGTTTCGTAGGCTAATAATCCTTGATTAGAGGCACGCTCGGCAGCTTCACTGACTATAATCGAGGTGAAAGAACAAGCATTAGCCAATAAACCAGATCCTAATTTGACATAAGCTGTTACTTTGCTTGAGGCAATAACTTCAAAACCATTGGTTATTCCATAAATTATGGTTGCAATTGAATTGGCAAATCCCAAAGCATAAGTAGCTCCCCTAACGCCCTTCGATGGAGGATTAGAATCGGTATTGGTAGAAGTAGTGGCAGCAAGAGTAACTACATTAGAATCACTTCTGCTGGCACTCACAGGAACGGATAAAGCAGCTAAGGCAACAGTAGGTTGATTTGAATTACCTCTCAATCTTTGAATTAATTCTTGATGGTTTTTAGCACTAACTAACTGTTTGGTTTGTGTTTCGTTGAAAGGAGTTTCGCCTAAAGCAATTTTGTAAAGTATAGTTGTGGGAATAGCAACTAGAAGACTGAGTAAGTCTAGGAGAGATAATTTACTGCCTGGAGCGATAACATTTTCGTAGAGTGGGGTAATAACGGGAATATTCCAGCGAGCATTTAAGATAACAGAAATTGCTTTGACAGCTAGTTTGGCTGCTTCTAACAATCCCAAGGCAATATTTTCAATGCTATCGATGATTGTCTCTTCGAGAATTATTAAAAGCTTTTTAACAAATTCTCCTATCGAAAGATGCTCGAAGCTTTCTACAATGTCATTACCTAAAGCTTTAAAAGCATTTTCCAAGACTTTAATTTCATCTTCGGCAATATCTCCCAAGTTATCGAGGGAAACTTTTAAGTCTTCTTCAGTAAAAGGTTTTCCGTTAGTAATATTGCCATTACTAAAGTGATGTAGCGACCAACTCGCTTCGGGAGAAGCCAAAAGTGGATTGCGAAGATTATTTTGAGCCGAACGTTTTAAGCCTTGGTTGCCTCTTTCTCCTAATTTACTACTTAAATCTTGACCGAGAATTCTGGTTTTAATTTCACTAAAAACCTTTTTCACAGTATCTTCTGCACTCGAAAGTTGTCCTACTGCATGGTTCAAGCTTTGATTAAAAACATTTTTGAGGACATCATGGGTTCTTAAAATATCTTTCCACTTGAAAATATAGCCCAACCAACGTACTAAGTCTTTGAAGAAAACACCAATTTTTTCAAACACCATCTCCACGACTTGCCAGACTTGTTCGGCATATTTGACGATGACATGAACGGCATCTTCTATCCCATTGATGACTATTTTGATTCCTTCTTTGACTTTCTCAAAAACTAAATGGGTAACTTTCAAAAATCCTTGTTTAATTGCTCGCCAAACATCACCAAAAGCGTGTTCTATTTTTTGAAACACTCCACCTAAAAATGATTGGGATGCAACTTTTTGATTGTAAGTAACCATATAGTTGGCTTGGATGTGGTCTTTCTGGTTGGAGAAAACGGGACTATCTCCAGTTAAATCCAATCCCCAATGATAACCTTCTGGGAGCGATTCTAAGTCGATTTGATGAGAAATCGGGCTATTTTGGGTTGCTATTGTCACTCCTTCTCGATCTAAATCGGTTTGAGGTATTTTGGCATTAATTTCGCCTTGTTGAGAGGGTAATTTATGCTGTAGTTTAATTAATTCTTGAATTGCTTGATGAGTTCCAGTCAGATCGGTTTGATTAGTATTGGAAAATAAAGGTTCGGTCACTCTATCCTCATTGGTTTGCAGTCGGGCATTTTTCCAATCATCAGCAGTCATTTGAGCTAGTTTATTTTCAAGATGCCGATTGGGGTTAAGATTGATCGCGTTATCTAAAAATTCTGCTTCAACACGGATAATGGGTGAAGTCATACTATTGACTTTATTGATGATGACAATGCTACCCATGGCATCGGTTTTGACATGAGCAACATCTGTTCCAGCATCGACAAAGTATTTGTTGCCGTTAATTGTCACCATTGTTAATTCTGACGCACTGACTTGAACGGTTTTGTCAGCAAGGGGAAAGCCTTGGTTATCAGTAATCGTAATTTGAGAAGTATAGGAATCATATTCAATGGAATTATTGACTCCCCCCAGCATGATTTGATGGTTCTTCCATCTAGTAGTGGTTAAATCTTGCCAAAGATGGTGCAATTTGTTGTCGATATTAACGGTAAATAGATCGATCGCGTTACTATGGGGATTACGCCAAGCAGTAATCTGTCCGATTTCTTTATCTAAAGGATAGGGTTCGATCCAGCCTTCGTTTTCCTGTTCTTGAGTGAAGTAGAGATTGCCATCTTTGGCTAAGATCCAAGCTTCTAATGTACCGTTGGCATAACGACCGTTGATAATTTGTTTAGCAGTGTGAGTAAACTTTTGTTTACCGATCCCAACGATCTCTTCAGTTAAATCAGATTTATCTCGACTCATCTGCGCCTGAATATCGAGATGATAGAGTTTGTCGGTTGCTAAAAAGAGTTCGCTGTTACCACGACGGTCTTCAATAATACTCAATGCTGTGGGGCTAAAGCCAAGGGGAATTTCATGATTGTAGAAATCAAAGTCTGGCAGAGAAGTGAGAACGACTTTTGTAGTGCGATCGTCAACATCTAAGAGAGTATAGAGAACAGCATCAACGCCATCAATTTGCTCTAACTTTTTATTATGACCGACTGCTAAATTAATCATTCCTTTACCGTTGAGTGGTACGGGAATTTCGCGCCACAGCCAAGATTTATCGCTAACATCTGGATTAATCAGATAATTGGTCATCTGGCTGTTTTTTTGAGTTGAAATGACAATTACCACATTACCTTGCTTGTCTGCACCAGTAGCTATATGGGTGATTTCGGTATCGGGTTGATTGCCTCGGAAAACCCAACGATTGGGAGTTGCTTCTGGGCTAAAGTTTTTCGTGAAATAAACTCTGGGATTGTTGCGAAATTGAGTATCGTAGACAGCAGCAGCTAAAATTGGTTTGCCATCATTATCTTGGGCTGTAGCAATGTGAGTTACATGAACATCCTTGCCGAGATCTGCACTTAAGTTAGTGCGTCGCCAACCAGTAGGCGTACCAGAATCTTTTTGAAACAAATAAAGATGCTCGTCGCTACCAATAGAAAAGAACATGACATTCTTATTCTCATCCATTGCTGTTGCTATTTCGCGATCGCCACTGACGGGACTGCCAGCTTCGTATTGTTTCATGAATTGGGAAGAAAGATTGATTTGCATTGTTTAGTACCTTTTACTTGAAATGTTTGGTTTTTGGCTTAATTTCTAATTGTGGTGGTCATAGTTAGATGACCTTGAGACGACATAATTGCATCCTTAAAGAAAAACTCACTGCCAGCAGGAAGTACTAATCGAGTCTTCATATCTGCTGTAATTACCGATAAGTCTGCGTTGATGTTAAATTTCCAGTCATCTTGAATCAAATCTTCAAACACATTAGGTGCGAACCCAAAACTGAAAATCTTGATGATCGCATCACCAAAAATAGCTAAGACTTTTTCAAATTGACCCAAAGCATTGAGGTGATTTGTGTGAGATTGTTCTACTGGCGAATTAACAACTGAAACAGATAGGTTATTCTGTTTGTCAAAACCAAAACTAATTGTTGTCGTCCATTTCATGTAACCAGTTACATTGCCAACTTTCGAGCCGGCTTTATCGTGAACATCCTGGTCAAAATCCGAATAAAAATCTGCCAAAATTTGATTAGTTCCACCCATCGGCGTAACCGTACAAGTAATATGACCACCGCGGTCGTTAGGTTTGGTTAAAGTCAGTCTTGTTCCCGAAGGTTTGAAATCACTAGCCTTTGCATCCATGATTTCTGCTAAGGGTGGTAGAATCTTGCTCATTAAAATATTTTGAGCGACCACAAAAGCTCCTTGAACGTCATCGGTAGTAACCCAGTTATGGGTAAATATGCCATATCCTACCCCTGGAACTTTCCGTCCATTAGTTACCGATAAGAAATTGATAGTACTTCTGGGTAGATGTGCTGGTTCGGGATAAACTGAATAAGTCGTACCTGTCGGAATAAAATCAGCGTTGCTAGCAGGTGGTTTTTTGTTATTAACGGTATAACCAAAGATAAATGGATTATCGCTACCTTTAAGAGTATTTAGTAAAGACTGAACGATATTTTTGACCTGATTAATCACGTTCGGATCGTTCATGTCGGTATTATTGGGTGCAGTAAGCTGATAGCTTTCTACCAAATCTGCATCTTCAAAATTTAGAAAAAGATGGCTAATTTCGTATAAATCTTCCGTAAAGGCAGTTAGCTGTTGCTTGACGGCGGAAGGAATTTTTTTATGTTCGCTAATTAACTTAGCAGCAATTTCTGCCAAACTCAGGTTAATCGTCAAAGTTAACTGCCAACCTACTACATTCGCACTTTTGGGGACAATGGTAAATTTTTCTACATCAATTGTTAAGTAATTAATTTTGCCACCATTTAAAGGAAAATGAACTAGAACTTTGCGACTAGAAGCATCGCCCGTATTCATATCGACAACTGGAATACCAAGATCGGCATCAATGCCAAATTTATTTTCTGGATGCTGATATTGCCATTTACTAGGTAAAACAGACTCGACAGCAAGTAGTTGTAGTTGTTTGTTGATAGTTTGCTGAGTGACAGCATAAACCAGATCGAAGCCAGCTAATAAACTCATCGATTTCTTTTTCTCCTTAGTAAGTATTTGGGTTTAATGCCCTAAAACCTTACTTTCACTGTAAATTTCTCCACCTAAAACCCTCTAGATCAGTTTTGGATCGCTTGGGAATCACTCGAGTCTAATGGTGATCGCCTTAATTAGTTTCTGCGCTCGATCTAGTTGGATCGAAAATTTTAATGACGATTAATCCACTTTAAATTAAGGGATCTAACTTTTATAGGTAAATTTAAAAGAAAGAATCAACTATTTTTAGCTGGGTAATGAAAAAACTAATCGCTTCTCAACTAGGACTGAGGAAAATCAAACAAGCGAGAAAAGAAAAAGGCTGGAATATTAATGATTCTCGTTGGTTAGAGTCGGCAAGTGAAATTTTAGGAGTTTCTTGGGAAAAAGAACAAAAATTAGCCTCAGGAATTTCTTATGGAACCTGGAAACGTTTCTTAGGTGGCAAACATCATGTTAACGATCGCGCTTTTCAGGCTTATTGTCAGGTATTAGGTTTGAAATGGCAAGGTTTAGTTGCAGAAGACAGAGATATTTCTGCTAACAAGGCATCATGTAACCACCAAGACGTTAATCTTCAACATCAAGATTGGGGAGAAGCGATCGATGTTTCTGTTTTTTTCGGTCGTCAAGAAGAAATAATAACTCTAAAAAAATGGATTACAAGCGATCGATGTCGCTCGGTTTTACTATTAGGTATGGGCGGAATCGGTAAAACAGCTTTGGCAATTAAAATCGCTCAAAGTATTCAATCTAACTTTAATTTCATTATTTGGCGTAGTCTGCGTAATGCACCATTTCTAGATGATTTATTAGCAGAGATAATTCAATTTATTAGTAACAAACAAGTAACTACTTTACCGAAAAAAGTAGAAGATAAAATTAATATATTACTTAAATATTTAAGGCAATCTCGATGTTTATTAATTTTAGATAATGCGGAATCTATTTTAGAAAGTAATTATCTACAAAAAAATGATTTTTATCGACAAGGATATGAAAATTATGGTTTATTATTCAAATCAATTGGTGAAACTAAACATCAAAGTTGTCTGTTAATTACTTCACGAGAAAAACTTAAAGAATTAACTATTTTAGAAGGAGAAAATTTACCAGTTCGCTGTTTGCTGTTAAAAGGATTACTACAAGCAGAAGGTCAAGGAATTTTCCAGACTAAGGGTTTATTTAGTGGTTCCCAAACAAGTTGGCAATTATTACTAGAACGGTACGGTGGTAATCCTTTGGCATTAAAAATTGTCGCTTCTTATATTAAGGATTTTTTCGCTGGCAATATTGAGGATTTTTTAGAAGTTTTACAAGAAGGTTTATTTATCTGTGATGATATTAGAATTCTCTTACAACAGCAGTTTCAACGTTTAAGCGAACTGGAAAAACAAATTATGTATTGGTTGGCAATTGTTAGACAACCAATTTTATTATCTCAATTACAAAAAAATTTTGTTACTAACATTTCTCTTGGCGATCTAATTCAAGCTTTAACCGAACTAAAAAATCGTTCTTTAATTGAAACCAATAACGATAAATTTACTCAGCAACCAGTAGTAATGGAATATACTATCAATGAATTGATTGAAAATGTTAGAGAGGAAATAATTACAGGAGCAATTAAATTATTTAATAGTTACGCTTTGATTCAAGCTCAAGCTCAAGACTATATTAGAGAATCACAAATTTTTTTAATCCTACAACCATTAGCCGAACAATTGTTATTTGCTTGTGGCACGGCTGAAGAGATTAATAATTATTTGCAACAGAATTTAGCGACTTGGAAATTACAACCGACCAAAGGTTATTTTGCTGGCAATACTATTAATCTATTACGTCAGCTAGAAATAGATTTAAGCGATTACGATTTTTCGGGATTAACAGTTTGGCAAGCTAATCTTCAAGGTTTAAAATTACATCGGGTTAACTTTTCCGATTGCGATCTATCTCAGTCGATATTTACCGAAACTTTAGGTAATATTTTGTCTGCTGCTTTTAGCCCCCGAGGAGATCGATTTGCTACTTGCGATAATGGCAATAAAGTACGTATTTGGGATAGAGCTACAGGAAAATTACTCGCTATCGGTAATGGACATAATAATTGGATTCGCTGTATTGCTTTTAGTCCCGACGGTCAAACTATAGTGAGTGGGGCTGGCGATCGCGAAGTTAGATTATGGGATAGTCAAACAGGAGAATGTTTACAAACTTTTTTCGGACATAAAGACGAAATTTATACGGTGGCTTTTAGCCCCTCAGCTTGTACGCCCCGTCAAACTCTTGCTAGTGGGAGTGGCGATCGCACGGTAAAAATCTGGGATGTTAGGACAGGAAAATGTCTGCAAACTCTCACGGGTCATCATCATTGGGTACGTTCGGTGGCTTTTAGTCCCGACGGAAAAACTCTTGCTAGTGGCAGTAGCGATCGCACGGTAAAAATCTGGGATGTTAGGACAGGAAAATGTCTGCAAACTCTCACGGGTCATCATCATTGGGTGCGTTCGGTGGCTTTTAGTCCCGATGGAAAAACTATTGCTAGTGGCGGTGATGATAGCAAGATCGAGTTGTGGGATGTCCAAAAGGGAAAATGCAGCAAAATTTATGCCGGACACGGTAGTGCCGTTTATACGGTTGCGTTTAGTCCCGATGGTAAAATGCTCGCTAGTGGTAGTGGCGATACGACCATCAGACTGTGGGACAGAACTACAGATCGATGTTTGAAAACTTTATACGGACATAGCAATCAGATCGTTACAGTTGATTTTGGTGCAGATAGTAATACAATCGTGTGTGCTAGTCTAGACCGCACTGTCAAACTCTGGGATGTTACGACAGGTCAATGTCTTCGCAATATCGAAGGTCATACAGATTGGGCATTTCCGGTTGCTTTTGCATCGCAACCAACGAAACCGATTTTAGCGGGGATCTCTAGCGATTATCAAGTAAGACTGTGGAAGATTCAAACGGGGGAATGTTTCCAGACTCTATCGGGACATCAAGATCATATTTGGTCGGTGGCTTTTAGTCCCGACGGTCAAACTGTTGCTAGTGGTGGTGCAGATCGCCAGATTAGATTATGGGATGTAAATAATGGAGAATGCGATCAAATTCTAATCGGTCATAATGATTGGATTAGAGCGATCGCTTTTCATCCCGATGGTCAAACTTTGGTTAGTAGTGGTGGAGATGGAACGATCCGACTATGGCAACTCGATACCGGAACCAATCTAGTCATTAATGAACCTCAAGTATGGTCTTTGGCTTTGAGTAAAAATGGTAATCTGCTCGTTAGTGGTAGTGGCGATCGCGCAGTAAAACTATGGGATTTTTACAGTAGAGAATGTCTGCATACTTATATTGCTGAAGATTGTCAGGGAGTCTATGGGGTCGCTTTTAGTCGAGACGAGAAAGCAATTATCAGTGGCAGCACCGATTGTAAGATAAGATTGTGGGAGATTCAAACAGAAAAATGTCTTCAGATTTTTGAAGGTCATCAAGGATTTGTTTTTGCTGTTGCCTGTAGTCCAGATGGTAAAATTTTAGCTAGTGGGAGTAGCGATCGCACGGTGAAAATCTGGGATATCTCGACAGGAAAATGTTTGCATACTTTAATCGGACATACCAATAAAGTCTGTTCCGTCGCTTTTAGTCCCGATGGTACAATTCTTGCCAGTGGTTCTCAAGATCAATCTGTGCGACTGTGGGATTTAGCAACAGGTCACTGTCGCCAAACTCTGCAAGTTCTCAGACTTTACGAGGATATGAATATTACTGGGGCTACTGGTTTAACCACTGCCCAACAAGAAACCCTAACAATTCTAGGTGCAAAAGTAGATTGACAATAGACTTGTTGGGAAAGGCATTCGAGTAGCAAGTGTACCGAAAACCACGCGCTTGGCTGTAACTATTTCCCCGTAAAGGTTTCAGAAACTCTTTTGGCGATCGCTATCAGTGTACCAATTAACTTACAGTTAAATTGGTACAGAAATTTTAAACAAGATTTCAATGGTTTGAGGCTTGTTAGTTCAGATAGGTTTAATTGGTACAGTCAATTATCCCTCTTTTATGACTATAGGGTGATAAAATAATTGAAAATAAAAACCCAATGAAAAATGGTGACACCACGAAGAGAAGCATCATCAACAGTGAGTTTTATCGATCACTATTGTCAAGCCTACCAAGAGCTATTCTCTGATGTGAGAAATTATGAAGCATTCAAATTAATACATTTAGGAATGCTATCAGAAATACCTAGAAAGTCGCTACCAAAGATAGCAAGAGCGGTAGGATTAAAAGATAGTCAAGGATTAAATTATTTTCTATCTGAAGCTCATTGGAATGTAGAAAAAATACGAGAAATTAGATTATGGTTGACTAAATTATTGATTGGAGAAAGAAAAATAACTCTTTGTATTGATGAAACAGGAGATGTCAAGAAAGGAAAAACAACTGATTATGTAGCCAGACAGTATATTGGTAATTTAGGAAAGACAAAAAATGGAATTGTGTCGGTTAATGCTTATGCAGTAGTAGAGGGAATAACATACCCTTTACTTTTTAAAATATTTAAGCCGAACAAATGCCTCAAAGCAGAAGATACATATAAAACCAAACCACAACTAGCTGTAGAAATAATCAAGGAATTACAAAAATGGAACTTTAACATCAAGTTAATATTAGCTGATAGTTTGTATGGAGAAAGTGGAGATGTAATTACAGTTTTGGAGCAATTGAATCTGGAGTATATTGTGGCAATTCGCTCTAACCATAAGGTTTGGATGTTCGGCGATGAGAAAAAAAAATATAATCGATGGCAAGCTTATCAACAAAAATTATCTCGAAAGAAGAGCGAAACTAGATACATTAGAGAAATTATTTTTGGCACAAGAAAACATATTCGTTTCTATCAAATAAGTAAACAAGACGACAAAAACCCTGAACCAAAAGATACTTGGTTTATTATGACGAATAAAAAAGGCAAAATTGCCACCACAATTGCTTCAGAATATAGTTTGAGAAACTGGATTGAATATGCGTTTAAACAAGTCAAAAATGAACTTGGTTGGGCAGATTTTCGAGTTACAGATTATCACGGTATAGAACGCTGGTGGGAATTAATTATGAGTACTTATTTTTTAGTAAGTCTTCAAGCTAATTATTTTCAATTAGAGACGATTGTTCCCGATGCCAATTCTCAAGTCTCTACTCTTAAATCAGTTTCTTCTTTTCCTTTCTCTAATCATCAGGCGTGGGATTCTGGTGCTGGTTGGAAAAGTTCTTTAAATAACTTGCGCTTAATTATTCAACCATTAATCTTTTTCTCTCTTATTCAACCTTGGCTATCCGTATTTCCTAATCAACATCTTCAACTTGGTTTTTCTAAGTTAATCAACATTATGAATCGCTTTCGTGGTTCTCCTTTTCCTCAAAGTCAATTTTTAGAGTATTCGTTCTCTGTTGCTTGCTAATTCAATATTTTTCCCCATAGTCATAAAAGAGGGGTTATATTAAATCCGTTTAATTGCCCATGATATAATCAAGCAGAGAAAATAACCAAATTCAATTGATGCCGAAACGAATTAGAATCGAACCTCATTTAAGTATAGAGGAACTAAAACAACGATATCGTAATTCAAGAGAACCACGAGAGCGAAGTCACTACCAAATTATCTGGTTGTTAGCAGAGGGAAAGACTACAGAACAAGTAGCAGAGATAACTGGCTATAGCCGTAGCTGGATTTACGAACTTGTCTGGGGTTACAATCGCTTGGGGGCAGAAAGCTTGGGGGATAAAAGAAAAGAGAATCAGGGAGCCAAGCCACTATTGGATGAACAACAACAAGCCTTATTATGGCAAGCCCTTCAAGCAACACCAGAGTCAGGAGGATTATGGAGCGGAACCAAAGTAGCAGCTTGGATGAGTGAGTTATTAGGCAAAGAGATCGCACCTCAAAGAGGATGGGATTATCTTCGAGGACTAGAATACGTCCGTCGAAGACCAAGACCTACTCATGTCGAAAGTGATCCCGAAGAGCAACAACGCTGGAAAAAAAACTGGCGCAGACTGCCGCAGCAATTAAACAACAATATCCTGAATCAACGGTAGAAACTTGGGCTGAAGATGAGCATCGAATCGGATTGCAGCCAGTAAATCGAATCATGTGGATAGAAAAGGGTCAGCAACCGATAGCCAAAGTTAATTGGCGATTTCAATGGTTGTGGTTAGCAGGATTTGTACATCCTGGTTCAGGAGAAACTTATTGGTGGATTGTACCCAAGTTGAACACTAAAGTTTTTAGTCTTTTGTTAGAAGATTTTGCTCGGCATTTTGAGATAGGTGAAAAAAAGCGAGTCATTTTAGCGCTCGATCAAGCATCTTTTCATACTACTGAAAAGCTAAAAGTTCCCAAAGGAGTACATTTATTCTGGATGCCTCCCAAATCACCAGAATTACAACCTGCCGAAAGATTATGGCCTCTGACTAATGAAGCAATCGCGAACAAAACTTTTGACACTCTCGACCAATTAGAAGAAATTATGATTCAAAGATGCCGTAGTCTACTTCGACAACCACAATTGATTCAAGGATTGACTAACTATCATTGGTGGCCTGAAGACCTGATTTAATTATGGGTATTCAAACGGATTTGATATAATTTCTCTTAGCGTGGTTTATTGTACGTTTGCTACGCAAACCCCTTCTATCTTGTATAGAAACCAATTTAAGTTACAAGTAATAAGTTAGAAGTCACAAGTAATTATTAGTATTGAGATAAAGATTTTAAGCTCAATAATTTACACTTTGCTAACTCAATTTAAACCTATAATCTTGCAAATTTCAAAAACTTGTGACCTGTGACTTAACACTTTTGACTTAATTGTGACTTTTGACTTTTGACTTATCACTTTTGATTTTTAGTATCTACTGCTAATTTGAAACCTAAGTTATTGAGAATACTGCGGACGCTATTGAGTTGGGGATTGCCTTTTTCTGAAAGGGTTTTGTATAAACTCTCGCGATTGCGGTTGGTTACTCGTGCTAGTTCGCTCATGGTGCTGTTAGCTTCCACGACATCTCGCAGTGCTAGTAAAAAGACTTCTGGGTTTTCGTCTTCTAAAGCTGCATTGAGATATTCTCTGGCTTCTTCTGGGTCGGTTAAAGCTTTTAGTAAATCGTCTTTATAACTTCTAGTTCTAGTCATTGCCACGCCTCTTGTAATCTTGCCAATATTGCTTTGCTTGTTTGATATCTTTATCCTGACTACTTTTATCACCACCAGATAACAAAATGATGATGGTGTCTCCTTCTTGCCCAAAATAAACTCGGTAGCCAGCACCAAATTTTATTCTCAGTTCGCTGACTCCTTCTCCTACAAATTTACAATCGCCTAAGTTACCCAGTCGAATACGGTTAATTCTCGTCCGAATTATGGCACGAGCTTTCCTATCTTTAAGAGCTTCAAGCCAGTCGTTAAAAGGTGCGCTGCCATCGGCTTTAACATAGGTGAGAATGGTTTTTTCTTGGGCTTCCATAATTTACTGTAGTCTATAAGCTACAGTTTAACTGTTTATTGTCCCAATCTTCCAGATTTACGAGGTAAGCTAAATAAAATTATTCTGACGACTCCAACTGTTACGGTGATAATGCCACCCAAGAGATAAAGGGATTTGTTGTTAAATCCAAGTCCGATAAAGCGCACTAGAACTAAACACATTAAACCAGCGATTAAATAAGGTGTGCCATCAATCCACTGAGTATGGTCTAATGCCTGACCATCTAAACCCAAATATTCCTCTCTGACTACTCGTTTGGCTAACATGGGATTGCCTCCAACTCTCTGCTGCAAAGATGCTAATTGAGCGGGTGTGAGTTCCAGGTTTAATTCCGCAGCAGCTTCTAGCATGATGGCTCTAGTCGCCGAATCTTTCATTGGTTCGAGTTCGATTCTGGGTAGTTTAAAAAAAATGTCCCGCGCAGGAGGATAGGTAGCTAGCAGTAAGATGGGCTGTCCTTGGGTATGGAGTTGGTCTAACCAACAGCGTAAAGAGACTGGGAAACGATGGGCATTGTCACAGATGAGAAATGCGGTATTAACTAACAACCAATCAGCAATCTCTTTCATCAGTCCCATTGTCGAAAGTGCCTTACCATTGAGGTTTTCCGTATCCACTCCTAACTGATTAGCTATTTCACTGAGTATCTGTTTGACCGTTCCTGGTTTGGTGACGGCTACCTGAAAATTCATTTCGGTCAGTTCGGCGGTAATGGCTTGAGCTAAGAAGGTTTTGCCACAACCAGCTTCGCCAACAACTAATAAACTGGAGTTTGCCTGGAGTGCTGCGACAATACGACGAAATTCCTTGCCTCTGTAGATTTGCAGCGACTCCGAACTGTCACGAGCGGATAGAGATTGTCTGGTTGAGCCATCGACAGATACAGCGTAGGTATAAATTTTCTCTTCGCCGTTAGCCAGCTTTCTTCTGTGTCTTTTAATTGGCACTTTTTTCAGTTATCAGTTATCAGTAGCACGAGATTCTTCAGATTCTTCACAGACCCTTCGCAGACTCAGGGCTAAAGGTTCAGAACCAAAATGACATTAAAATACGCAACTTATGCTTATTTGACTGCATCTGAAAATCAAGATTTAGGGATAGTCAAACCTCCTCGCCCAAAACGAATTAAACCACTCCTTAATTTCTCTACTTTTCCCTCTTGACATCAGCCATTCAAGCTTAACTTGTCACCAATGGGTATCAGTCTGTTAATCGCCAATTTGAATTTAGGCACTGCCATAGACTGGCACAGCAGCACCTCGCACATCTTTCGCGGCCTCTGATGCCAAGAAACAAATTACCTGCCCTAAAGATTCAGGAGTTACCCACAAATGAGCATTTTCCTCACCCATGTCCTGTCGATTTTTAGGAGTATCAATGACGCTGGGGAGAACAACATTCGCTGTGATGTTTGTTCCTTTTGTTTCATCTGCGATCGCCTTTGTCAGTGCCACAACTCCCGCCTTAGAAGCAGAATAAGCTGCCAACTGCCCGCCGGGCTCGAATGCTGCCCGCGACCCTACCGTGACAATACGCCCGTAACCTTGCTCTAACATCCGTCTCAGACTATGCTTGCAAACTAAGAATGCAGTATTAAGATTTAAGTCAATGTCTTTTTTCCAAGCTTCAAAACTATATTCATGAGTTTTTCCCATTGAGTAGCCGCCTACGGTATGAATCAGAGCGTCCACGCGTTCCATGCCATTGACTAATCGTTCGAGCGACTGTTCATCAGAGAGGTTTGTTTCCACCAGCCGAATGCTCTCAAGCTCGACTGTTGTAAATGCTTCTTGAAGAGGCTCTAAAGACCTTTCACTGCGGTACGGAGTGGTAACTTTAGCATCCTGAGCTAGTAAAACTCTCATCACGCCTAAGCCCAGTCCACCTGTACCGCCCGTTAGCAATACCTGTTTGCCTTTCATAGCTTATATTTCCAAGGCCGCTCTTAACTTAGGATTACTGTACCAACTATAGGGGCCTTCCCTCACCGGTTTAATATTTAACTCTTGCCGCCACTCCTCTAAGGGGCGTTCCAGTCCTTCTTCCCACTTAACAGGAAATAAAGGCTTAGCCGTTTGTCCCATTTCGATTCCATCTGAAATCAACCGAAATTGATACCCAAGAGTTTTATTCAGTTCCGATGGCTCCATGTTTTGCTCGTAAAGCTTGTCACTGGTAAAAAAGCTGAGTAACAAACCGATTAGATCTAGAAAGAGAAAACCAGGAAAACGAATTTGACCCACGAATACAGAAATAACGCCTAATTCTCCTAGATCGTCGAGTGAATATCCAGTTAGGATGTGGTGTATATCGTGAGTCTTGAAAACTCTGAAGTTAATGTAATCGCCGTCTGTCTCTGAGGCAGAACGATGGGGAGTGTAAAACTCTGGAGTGTAACCCAGGGCCGACCATGCTTTGGCAAGAGTCCATCCTAAAGATCCCTTCGGCATTTTCAACATAGCTTCTGGATTGTAGGGCGGCCCGACATATTTTTCCTCCAGCATTTTTGCCGAAGCTGGATCTTTTTGAAGAGATTGAACACATAATTGCATCTGGAGACCTGTACGAAGCTTGTCTGCCAAGTCGAAGGCATTCTGAGCATCTTTCCCCGAACCCCCAGCTAAATCAACTAACTCCAGAAACTTGTTTACATTTTCTGGGGTAGCTAGACTGTTAATGTATTTGTAGCTCATTAACTTTACATCCTAAAATTGCAAATTAGGTTATGGCTATCTTGACTTACATCTTACAGCTTAAATGAAACCTAAGATTAAATAGTTTGAATTGAGTAAGGGGGTTTGCGTAGCATCGGAACAAGAATGGGTAGTGTCCTGAAGGAGAGGCTGAAGAAATTAGAATGGCATCAAGTAAGCCCCAGCTTGGGTCGTCGTGTCGCATTGTAATGATGCACAAAATTCCAAATGGCTGCAATGTGATTCTCTAAACTTTTGGAAAACGACAAGCACTTTCTTACCAGGCGTGATACCCGTTGTCTGAGGGTACAGTTGAATCGCGATGGGGTAGCTCGTAAACCCACTGTCTTCCCTCTTTTATGACTATGGGGAAAAGATTGAATTAGCAAGCAACTTATATTTGTATTTTGGAGATGTCTATTATATGAATTCACCTGGTTATGATTATAGGCAGGACAAATAAATTAGCGATCACTCTTCTTCCTGAGCATTATTACTTAGCTCTTATCGGTATTAGATAGCCACGGCTTTCTGTATTGGGCTGTCAGTAGGGTTAAAAAAATAAGTTAGCCATCTAGCGATTCTCGTTCGTTACCTTGATAGCGAGGACGCTCGAATTGCTGTTCGAGAGGATGAAAGCGAAATCCTGGTGCAGTATAGCCTTTGGCAAGATAATTTTCGGGAATCGTCGTCTGATTGCCATCCCGAATTGCCGAGTAATGAGGAGACATAATTTCAATCCCTACTTCGTTACACTTGTCTTGAATATTTTCATGTAATTGGGAATAAATTTTTGCCATCATTTCGGGGTAATTGGTGTAGGCTTTTAACTCATAAGTCACGTAGAAATCGTTGAGACTAGTTTGCAAAACATAAGGAGCGGGTTCTTCTAAGATATATGAAGTCGAGCGAGCGGCATCGATAAAGGCTGCATAAACTTTTCGCCAAGGTACATCGTAACCCAGGGTCACGGTAGTGTGAACGAGTAGAGGTCTCTTAGCATCTCGAATAGAAGCACTGTGATTGATCACCTTATTAGCAAGTAAGAGGGCGTTGGGGATTGTCACAAAGTCATTATTAGGGGTACGAATGCGAGTAACGAGGAGCAATTTTTCTTCTACAAATCCCAGAGTGTCAGCGACATTGACAAGATCGCCAATTTCAAAAGCGCGAGTATAGATAAGAATAATGCCAGAAACGATATTGGCAATAGCAGCCGTAGAGCCTAGAGAGAAGAGAACTCCCAAGAAAATGGAAATGCCTCGAAAAGCCGGGGAATTAGAACCAGGCAGGTAGGGAAAAACAATCACTACTGCCATAGCTATAACTAATAAAGACAAAAGCTTGAAGGTAGGTTCTGCCCACTCGGGATAAAATCCAGGCAGAGAAAGATCCTCTCGACCTATAGCATTAAAAATTAGTTTTAATAAGCGAATAAGATAGTAGGTAATAACAATAATTAAGGCAATAATCAATAAATTGGGAAGATAACCAACAAATTCATCCCAAACAAAATTTATAGCTTTTAAAAATTCATTAAAAATATCTCGTCCGAGTCTTTTCGTCCAAGGAAAAAAACTTAAGACTAAAGCAATATAGATAACAAATATGCTAAAAGTAAGTAGCCAACGAATAATGTGGCTTACTTGGAGCAAAAATCGGACAATTTGATGGGCAGAGATCAATTCAAAATTTTGAATTCTGAGCGGGCGAATGCGCGTCTCTCGCCAAGCATTTAGCTGAGTATGGATTCTGGGAAAAATCTTATTCAAGATGGTGACCAGAATGATGAGACTCACTGTAGCGATGACAGTATAAATAACCCCAAATATTAAGTTGGTTAAACTGCGCTCCTTTCTATATTGACCGATAGAGGTTTTTATTTTTTGTAAATATTCTGTGGCTAATTTCTGTCTGGTTGCCCCGGCTGCTTTGGCATCGGCATCCGTAATCACGACAAGAAATTGGTCTGACGTAGCAATGTATGCTATTCCTTCATTTAATATAATTGTTTCTTTGTCATCTACTAACTGAAGTGAATCAACGGCAAGAGAGAAATCCTTGCCAAACTTTTCAATTCTTTCACTCATTCCCTTAGCTCGTTGTTGAGGAGAAATTGGACCAATGTTTTCTTGGATAACAAATAGAGTTTCGTTATTGAAAACTACCGGAGCACCATCGAGCTTGCTTTCGGGCGCAGCATTTGTCTGAGAATAAGCCAGTGAGTTGGTTAGAACAATTAGGCAAGTAACCAAAACAATATTAATAAAGGTTTTCCAAGTTTTTTTCATCATAGGTTTGGGATGAAGATAAGCTAATCCACATTTAAATTGCAATAACAGCATTACCTTTATTCTTGATATTTCTCTTCCATTTAATCTTTAATTCTCCTTGATTTAAAAGTTTATCTAAAGTTGTTTCTAACTCTTGAACCGATTTAAATAATCGTTTTTCTTTGATCTTTTAAACTCTCTAAATTATCTGGGTCTCCATGACAGCACCAATAGGCTACGCTGCGATAACTACATCCTAAAAAATCAGTAATTTCGGCATAAGTTTTGCCATCATTCATCAAAAGCAACATCAAAGCTCTTTGTCTAAAATGACCATCTTCACTTTCTTTTAATGCATTTTGTAAATTTTCTTTTTGCTCTATGGTCAGAAAACTTTTGACAGGCATATTCTTTAATTTAGGAATTTATCTAATCGCTATGTGTAGCGGCTTGCAAAAATAAACCCTTCGGCTCGCAAAAACGTCTTTTTTCGGCTCAAATTAAGGGTCTTGCACAATTTTGGTGAAACTTTTTCCACTGCGATCGCTATCTTTAAAATTCATAATACTCGTTGAAGAGCATTTCATGAGTAAATAGGTCAGAAGTGAAAAAAGTGGTTAGAGAATGTCTGAAACTCGAAAACCAAATGATTCCAGCCTACTACAACATTTATTGCCTGATTTTTTTCTCTCAAATTAGTTTCCTGGCATATTTTAGAAGCAGAGAATCAATTAACGATAAACGTTGAAACTTATAGCCAACAAGCAAGTTGTCCGATTTGTCATTTGACAAGTACAAAAATTCATAGCCATTACCAGCGATCGCTATCTGATGTATCTTGGGGAAATTATCAGGTATGTTTAAAGCTTTTTACTCAAAAATTCTTCTGTCATAACCCCAATTGTGAACGTCGTATTTTTACGCAAAGACTACCAAAAGTGGTATCCCCTTGGGCAAGACGAACTGAGCGATTAGACATTCAACTGACCAAAATTGGTTTGGCAACTGGAGGATTACCAGGCTCACGTTTAACTCGGCACTTAGGAATAAAAATTAGCCGTCAAACTCTTTTACGAATGGTGATGAAAACATCTAACCCATCCTATCCAATTCCAAAAGTTTTAGGTGTAGATGATTGAGCTTATCGCAAGCGTCATACTTACGGCACGATTTTAGTAGATTTGGAAACTCGTCAACCTATAGATTTACTTTCCGACCGTACAGCTTCTACTTTAGCTGAGTGGTTAAAGCAAAATTCTGGGGTTGAAATCATTTCCAGAGATCGTTCAAAAGCTTATCAAGAGGGAGCATCTCAAGGTTGTCCAGAAGCCATTCAGGTGGCAGACCGCTTTCACCTGTTGCAAAATCTAGCTGAAATGTTAGAAGTAGTATTAAATCAGCATCGAACACTGCTAAAAAATGTCGAAGATTTAATTAATAATCGTCGAATTGTCGAGCGAGAGGAGGTTATAGCTAAACCTGTACCACCTGCACCACCTCAAAAAGATGCTATAGAACCCATTTGACATCTTCCAAGTATGGACTTAAAGTTCTCGAAAGTATCAAAATTCATTGACCATGAAGTATTCCAGTAGCCTTAGCGATGAAGAATGGGAAATTCTAGAACCCCTGTTAGTTAAGATATTGCCGACTAAGAAGCAAACCCGACCTGCCAATTGGACAAGGCGAGAAATCCTTGACGGAATACTCTATCAACTCAAAAATGGTTGTAATTGGGCAGACTTGCCCAAAGATTTACCTCCCTACTCAACTGTCTATTGGCACTACAAGCAGTGGCGAAAGGTAGGGGTGTTTGAAAAGCTCATGAATGCCTTACATGAACAAGTACGTCAGCAGGTTAAAAAAAACCTAAGTGGACAACATTAATAATCATTGACTCTCAAGCCGTGAAAAATACCTGTAATGCCAGTGTCGCTTCCAAAGGCTTTTGTTTTTACAAAGCCACGAATGGGATTAAAAGACATCTGGCAATTGATACACTGGGATTTCCTTTCTTTACCCACTGCACACCAGCAAATGTCTCGGATGATGCAGGATTGATTGAGATGCTGACGCTAAATATTGACTATTTCCAGTCAAAACCCGTTAACCTTCCGAAGCTCACTATTTTGCTAGACCACGGATATCATCCCGAACATTTGACTGAGCAATTGGAGCAAGTTTATCCCGAGATCATGACGAAAATCAAGTTTGAACTGTCCACCAAACCCTCGAAACAAGAGAAGGCAGCGCAAGGGAAATCTGGATTTGTTCCTGCTGTTGCTCGCTGGGTGATTGAACGCTCAAACGCTTGGATGGAGCGTTGTAAAAGTTTGGTTAAAAACTTTGAGCGCGAGATACGCGGAGGTTTCCTCCGCTTGTAGAATCGCGCTGTTGAGCGAACTTTATCTCATGCGACTGCCAAGATCGATCTCTGCTTCGTCAGATTAATGCTTAAGCGGCTTTCAGTCTCTTCGTGAGATCTCAAATGGGTTCTATAGAAAACTGCGAGAATTAATCAAAATATATGGTGGAAAAAGCTTGGTATATATTGATGAATCAGGATTTGAGTCAATCCCAAGCGGTCTGACTGCCTGGTCAAAAAAAGGCAAGAAGATTTATGGAGAAAAGCCAGGGAAAAGAGGAACAAGAGAAAATTTAGTTGCCGGAAGAAGAAAAGGAAAACAGGATTTAATTGCACCAATGCTGTTTACGGGCAGCTTAAATGCAGAGGGGTTTGAAGGATGGTTAGGTCAATATTTATTACCATCACTTGATCGCTCATCGGTAATAATTCTGGATAATGCACCGATTCATCGTAAAAACATGATTCGAGAACTAGTCAAGGAAGCAGGACATGAAGTAGTATTTTTACCGAAATATTCTCCAGATTTAAATGAGAGCGAGCATGATTTTAGTGCATTAAAGAGAGCTAGAATGTATGCCAAATCTGATACGTCTCTAGATGAAATTATTCGTAATTATTGTGCAGTTTAATGTCTCATTCTTATTTAAAATAACTATAATTCCTAATATAAATTTTGGCGTTGCATAATTAAGATATGAATTGGTGAAGAAGTAATCATGCAATGTCCTGAATGTAAGTCAAAACATATTCGTAAAAATGGGAAAAATAGACAAGGAAAACAGAATTATATCTGTGTCAACTGCGGTCTCGCCAAAGGCGAGTGCGAAGCAACGCCAATTCATAGAAAATTATGAACCTCATCTGGGTTACAGCAACGAATTTAAGCGTGAATGCTTAAAAATGTACGTTAATGGTATGGGTTTTAGAGCCATAGAAAGAGTAAAGGGAGTTCATCATACTACAGTGATTACTTGGGTGAGAGAGGTGGGTGAATTACTTCCAGATACCTACGAACCCGAGGCAATTCCACAAGTGGGAGAATTAGATGAATTAGAAATGCGGAATGCACTCGCCCGCAAGCGCCTGAATTCAATTCAGGTGAACGGGCGAGCCTTTATCGGTCATAAAAAAACAAGATTTGGCTCTGGACGGCAGTAGATCATTTTCAATCAGGGATTTTAGGTTGGGTTTTAGGCGACCGCAGTGCTAATACTTTTGAACCTCTTTGGGAGATTGTTCAAAAATGGCAGTGCTATTTTTATGTCACCGATGGCTGGAAAGTTTATCCCGGTTTTATTCCTGATGGCAATCAGATTATCTGCAAGACTTATATGACGAGAGTTGAGGGAGAGAACACAAGACTAAGACACTATCTAGCTCGTAACAATCGTAAAACTCTCTGTTATTCAAAATCAGTCGAGATGCTTAAACATTCTATTCGATTGCTAATTCACTATCTCAGATTTTCAGATGTACCTGTTCCTTATCGATTCATGTCTTAATTCAGCAACGCCTAAAATTCAATTAATTTATCGAGGTGTAACCTACGAATATAGACCTTCACTGCTCCAATCTTACTATCTGATGTTACGCACTCTTGAGTAAATGTAATTCACACATAGCTTGTTGCAAAGCTTTGACATAAATAGTACTGCGCAAAGCAAAATGGTTCATCTTGTGTTTCAATTTCAGACACTCTAATTGAAATGCAGCATAGATAGACATAAAGATATGGTTTCCTTGAGTACGAAGACATTTAGTTGGGGACTTAGCTAAACCAGTATTAGACTTGAGCGTTTTATGAAAGACTTCCACGTTCCACCGTTTTTGGTAGATTGCTTCTATTTGAGGGACATTACAGTTTAAATCACTACAAGCCAAATACAAAATACCAGTACTGCCATCTTGGTTTTTAAAGACTTGACGATAGATGAGAACAGGAAAGTCCAGTCCTTTAAGCCATCCTCTGACTGAGATCTGTTCTGACCAGTTGAGTTCATCAATTCTGGTAAAACAACCCTGTTTTTTGTTTTCTTCACTCAAGGCTACGGTACGATTGCTTTTGAGAGCCATGATCAAGTGCTTATCTAAATCCTGACAGATAAAAGCCATATTTTCCTTCGAGGAAAACCAACTATC
The DNA here is from genome assembly GCA_002355455.1 of Stanieria sp. NIES-3757. Taxonomy (NCBI): domain Bacteria; kingdom Bacillati; phylum Cyanobacteriota; class Cyanophyceae; order Pleurocapsales; family Dermocarpellaceae; genus Stanieria; species Stanieria sp. NIES-3757. The sequence goes on along the minus strand of AP017376.1, from coordinate 30,137 downwards.
AGCTAGCACATACCTGTATTTGAGTTGATTCTGGGAGCAAATTTTTAATTGATTTCGTGTTAATTCATTTTTTGTTGCTGTTGCTTTTCGTTTTTCCTTCTTTGTTTTTACCTCACAAAATTTTATGGACTTTTTGACGACATCAAACCCAATTGGTAGGCTTATGTCTTCGACACTATAAACATAGTTGATGATGTTAATTCCCTTGACAGAACGGTTTTCTTGATGGTCATGATGCCAGCACACTAACTCATTCTCTTGGGTATGAGGTTTTTTCTCTATGGTGTCATCCACAATCAACACACCATCTTCTTGTTCATACTCCCTGACCACTGGTTTCACTAACTTCCACAGCTCTCGTGACTCTAAGTCTTTAGCCGACAGGAAACGAGTTATTTTATCGTGACTGATACTTCCTTCTAATACTCTTGATAATCCTGTCGCTGTTATCTGTCCAAACGAGCTGATAATATAATCGCTGTATAGTTCCAAAAGCTTTTTGTCCATTCGAGTATTATAGCTTTTGCGTAACATCAGTTAAGTAATTTAGCCAATCTGCAAAAAAGACAAAGAAATAGAATAAAAGCTCATTTCTGAGTTATGTTTCGGTCACAGTCGTGTTTGTTTGTACTATTGCTGGACAAGATAAACATCTTACTTTGCTCCAGTTAACTTTAACTCTCTTAGCTCTGGCGTAACAATGGGACATTCTAACGCTAAAATTAGCAATAAAAGGGACAAGATCGAAAACAACCCTCATGAGTCCAGTGCCAAAAGCCAATCCCAACTCAAACTCAATAAAAAAGATACGAGATCGCTTACCGAACCACAACTATGTCAGAACAAATTTTACGAAGAATGTCCTAGTAGTGCAATAACTGACACGGTTTATACGGCAGGAGTTACGGGAATGGATTTTTGGGCATTAAGACATAACAGCTTGAACGGGGGAAAAGATTTTTCCTCTGGTCGAGTCGAGTTACAAATTCGAGATAGATTTGACCTGACTGACTTTGCTGAAGTAGCTTATCAAACCAAAGAAGTAATTGCCCATCAATTTGGCGAACAAACCCTGAAACTACACTATGCTCTAGCTGCGATCGCTTTCCGCAGACCAGAAGTCTGGAAAGAAGAAATTAAAATATCGGCTTCTAAGCTACTGTCTGACTTTGGTGAAGATAAAAAAAAGAGACAATACATTCCTAAATCAGAACGGAAAATTAACAATAAACCTACTCGTTATTTTTCTAAAGAAGAAAGATTGAGACAAATTGCCCATCATGTATATTTGCTTAAGCGATTAGAGGTTTGGGTCAAAGAATGGCGAATACGTAGCAAAGGAGTATTTGCCATTGAAAGGTCTAATTTGTGGGAAATCTACAGCGTCACTGACATTATTAGAGATAGTACTAATAGTAAATCTCCTTTAATTGATATCGAAATCACCTATCGTCCTGGTTTATGGTTTGAAAAATTCGCCGGTCATGAATATCTACGCGAATTTGGATATTTAACTAGCGAAGCACTAAAGCTCGATCCTTACCAGGAAAAAATGGCTTTGAGATTGGCTTATTTTGCTCTCTTTGCTCTACAATCCAATAGTTACGGTGACTATTATCAAATAGAGACTCTTCTAAAACATATTGGTTATGAAAATGAAATAGCAACAGCTAAAGTCGAGCGTAACATTGCTTTAAATTTAAAGCGCAGCTTTGACCGAGGACTTAAGACCTTGGCGAATTTTGAGCATCCCTACAGTTTTGTCTACGACTCAAATGTTCCTCAATGGGTACTTCCAGACAGCAAAATTAATAAGCCCAAATATTGGTTTGATATCTGGCTAAAGTGCAATGGTACTTTACAACAACCAGAAATAACCCTCGAACGACCGACAAAATTTATATCTGTTTGTTCTCAAGAAAATAAAAAACAAAAATTAGCTGAAGAAGCAGCTACTAATGAAAATTCTCTAGTCTTTGGTAACCAGATCAAACAAGCTCGTAAAGCTAACGGAGAAAGCCTGAGAAGTATGGCTAAACAACTTAAAATTTCAAGTTCTCGCCTATCTCAAATTGAAAATGGTCGCTACCCCCATCCCGTCAATTCAACTTTAAAGAACAAGCTTTTAGCTTATTTAGGTTTAGATCGATAACCAACTATAGCTTACTCAAACAATTCTACACGTCTTGTTTGTACTCAAAACCTTTCACTGTAGGGGTTTATGGTTTTTGTATTCAGTTTTTTGATGTTTAGGAGTGTTTAAGAACTCCTAAACAGTAATTAAAATTAACAAAAGCTCAAAATTATATATAGCAATGCTTTTAGCTCCTAAACACTTTGGGGTTATTCGGAATCATTTTGGGGTTATTCGGAATCGTTTTGGGGTTATTCGGAATCGTTTGAATGAAAATTTTACGAATTATCAGCGTTTCAGCCCCTAAACGGAGAAGGAGTGTTTAGGAGATTTTCCTAAACACTCCTAAACACTTGCATTTTTACGATCTGGCAAAATAAGAGTTGCAATGTTTAACTGGCAAACAACTATGACTTAAAAATAATTCTGTTCGGTTTGTTTCAATAAACGAAAAAAGAGCCTAGACCCACAAGTAGGTACCTAAGCTCCCTTTCCTTTCTTTGAATAATAAAAGAAACAATACTTAATCTAGCACTTAGTATTGTATCTCTTATTGTTCGGAATTGCATTGGCGATCTTGTTTTAGATCCATTTTGTGCTGCGCCAAAATAACTGGCTTAACTTCGCTATAGGGATTTAAATACTTGCTATGACACGGGTTTAAGGCTCCAAGAAAATAATAAGGAGTCTCCATTAATGACGCAAAAATTACCGAAACATTGTGATGCTTCAGATACATCCTGCGCAGAACAACTACCCAATCAACTTACACCTGCCGAATATTCCGAACTGAACCAAGAAAGCGGAATCCACCTTGATTTAATAAAACTTAACTTTTTCCACCTCGAAGGTCAGACTGCACTGGACTGCCTGTTTATTTCCGAACAACTACAAAGAGTCAACACAGGTACAATCAGCTACAGCATCCTCAAACACTATCGCCATGTCGAGCTTGGAGGCTGGTGGGTTTCGGGAGTCGATGTCCTCAACAATTACAATGACGATCCCTGGGGACAATTCAAACCACTGCAACCGAGACTATCGGCAGATAAGGGTAAGATAATTAAATATGAAGCTCCTCCTAAACACCCAACAGGAATAATTGCCCTGAGAGTTTCTCGACTTCTCTGGTATAAAGTAGCAAAACTTAACAAAATCAAGCTATTTCTCTCTCCTTTAGCCCTTAGACTGAGAGATAAAAATCAACCACTATCTTTCTGGGAATGGGTCGTAAATAACCTCGAAGTTCCCTTAATTATTACTGAAGGAGCCAAAAAAGCAGCCTCATTACTCAGTCTGGGTTATGCCGCGATCGCCCTACCAGGTATTTTCAATGGCTACCGCCAACCCAAAGACAAATTAGGAAGGTATACGGGACTGGCTCAACTGATTCCCCAACTTCAAGTCTTTGCCACACCAGGACGTAAAATTTATTTTGCCTTTGACAAAGATACTAAAGCCAGTACAATTGCCAATGTTAATAGGGCGATCGCCAAAACTGGAAAACTTTTTACTAAAGCTGGAGTTGATGTTAAAGTAATTAGTTGGCAAGAGCCTCCCAAAGGAGTCGATGATTTAATCGTTCAACACGGTGCAGAAGCATTTCATCGAGCCTATGATAAGGCATTATCTTTAGAAACTTGGCTGGTACAGACTTCAGTACAACTTACTTATCAAGCTAATATTCGAGTCAATAGAAGATATTTGGGGTCTTTAGTTAAGGCAGAAGACAGACGGGGAGATCTTTTATTAGAGCAATCTTCTAGTCCCCTTATCTCCCAGTCCCCCTACCCACTAAACCCTATCCCAATTCCCGAAACTGCCAAATTAATCTGCCTCAAATCCCCCAAAGGCACGGGCAAAACCCATTTACTCGAACAAATAGTAGACCGAGCCACTAGAGAGGGTAAATGGGTGTTATTACTTACCCACCGCATTCAACTGGGAGAAGCTTTATGTCAGAGAGTGGGACTGCCCTATCTGACGGAAATCAAAACCGTCGAATACGGAACAGTTCTAGGGATAGGACTCTGTATCGACTCTCTTCATCCCAACTCGGGAGCAAAGTTTAATGCCGATAATTGGCAAGATGGAGTAATAATTATCGATGAAGCCGAACAGGTGATCTGGCATCTACTCAATTCTGCTACCTGTGCTTCAGAGCGTGTTGAAATTCTAGCTCAGTTTAAAACCCTGATTCAAAATAATCTTTCAGGTGAGGGTAAAGTATATCTTGCCGATGCGGATTTATCCGATGTTGCTATCGATTACATTCGTTCTCTAGCGGGTTTTCATGTCGAACCTTTTGTAATTATCAATGATTGGCAACCTCCCATACAACAACGTTGGACAGTATATAACTATGAAGATAAAAATCCCGCTCGTTTGGTTCGAGATTTAGTCAATCACATCGAAGCAGGTGGCAAGCCATTTATCAGTTGTTCTGCTCAAAAATTAAAATCTAAATGGAGTACGCAAAATTTAGAATCTTATTTACAACTAGAATTCCCAGATAAAAAAATCCTTCGTATCGATTCGGAAACAGTAGCAGAGCCTTCCCATCCAGCTTATGGCTGTATTGCCTACCTCAATGAAATATTACCCCAATACGATATCGCGATCGCTTCTCCCTCCATTGAAACGGGGGTCAGTATCGAATGCCAAAGAACGGATAATTGTTATTCAAAAGTTCCCATAGCCTTTCAATTATTACTCGAGGGAATAATCACGAACTTAGGAAAAACCCAAAATATTCCTCACTTCGATTCCGTCTGGGCGATCTCTCAAGGAGTACAGACTGCCGATTCTATTCGTCAAGCGTTAGCTCGTATTCGTGCTTCGGTTCCCCGCTATCTTTGGGCTGCCTATAGGGGTTTCCATAAATCTATGGTAGGCAATGGGGCTATCGTTAAAAAAGCTCTAATTGCCAGCACTAAAACTCAAGCCAGTACCAATATTCGCTTGCTACAAGCTGCTGATGCGTCCCTGAGCGACCTCGATCTCGATACCAACTTTCAACCAGAATCCCTCAACACCTGGGCAAAAAGAGGCTGTTATATCAACCTCACCATGCAAAATTATCGTCTAGCTATCGTTGAAGGTTTGATTGCTGAAGGACATTTAGTGACCTCTCCCCCCGAATTTAATCAGTTAGAGTCTAATCCCACTACTGAGATAGAAACACAATTAAAACAAGTAGCCCAAACAAAATATCGAGATGAATGTATTGAAATAGCTAACGCACCCATACCGACTGATGACCAATATCAGAAATTAAAAGACAAACGAGCCAAAACTAGAGAAGAAAGATGGAGCGAGCGCAAGGGTCATTTAGTCAGACGATATGGCAGCGATATAGCCATTACCCCCGAATTAGTAGCTAAAGATGATGAAGGTTGGTATTCTCAATTACTCTCCCATTATTATCTCACCGTCGGCAGGTCCTATTTAATCGAACGAGACTCAAAACAGTTGAAAGCGATCGCTATTAATACCAAAAATCGCTTATGGCTGCCAGATTTTAATCGCTCTTTACTCTCCACTTCCCTAAGATTATTAGAAACATTAGTAATTGGATTACTTCAACCAGGACGGACGGCTGAAATGGAGGAACGACCCCGCGTCGGCGAAAGACGCAAGGGAATGCGTTCCGATGAGGCAACCTCCGACATCGCGTCCTCAGTAGAATATCGTGGTAGCGACCCCAATCTTCAGTTGATTGCCGAACTAGCATTAGCAAATCAAAGAGAACTTAAAACTTTCTTAGGTTTGACCATAGTTGAATCAGATACTCCGATCAAAATAGTCCAAAAGCTGCTCAGTTTGTTAGGACTCAAACTTACCTATATTGGTCGCCTGGGTTCGAGAGAACAGCGAGAGAGAGTCTATGTATTTGAGCCTCCCGATGATGGAAGAAAAGAAATATTTGCGAGTTGGTTACAAAGAGACAGTGCCTTCACTCAAGTCGAATCTACTGCTAATTTTAATAAGGATGCGATATTCGAGGCTTCCTCGAACATTCTTTCAACCGTCCGTCCCGTGTCCACTATAGGGAAAGATAATAATTTATCTCCACGGGTGGACAGAACAAGAGAACCAGAACATCCTATTCAACCTGGAATGATAGTTAAATGGTTCAAAACTAAAGGAACATGGATCGTACAAGCCACTACTGGCATAGTGGCAAAAATTAAAGATACTTACGGCAAAGAAGTATTAGTAAACTGTCAAGAATTAAAACCTTGTTGAATAGAGGTAGACAAAATTACCAAATTTCTGCAACTAAATGTTTTAAAATCCAAAATAGATGGACTTATTCGAGCAAAGTTATCAACAAAAAGTCAAATCTGAAGCACCCCTAGCAGATCGAATGCGACCCCGAACTCTAGATGAATTTGTGGGGCAAGACCATATCGTTGGTGAGGGACGCTTACTCCGTCGTGCCATTGTCGCCGACCAGTTATCTTCACTAATTTTCTTTGGTCCTCCAGGAACGGGAAAAACTACTCTAGCTCGCATCATCGCTCAAACCACCCGCGCTCATTTTATAGCTATTAACGCCGTTCTAGCTGGAGTTAAGGATATCCGCGAAGCAATTTCTACAGCTACAGACAAAGGGAAATATTACCAGCAAAAAACCATTCTCTTTGTCGATGAAGTCCATCGGTTCAATAAATCTCAGCAAGACGCTTTGCTGCCTTGGGTCGAAAACGGTACGATTATTCTCATTGGAGCAACTACGGAAAATCCCTATTTTGAGGTAAATAAAGCTCTAGTTAGTCGTTCTCGTCTGTTTCAGTTAAAACCCTTAACAGTAGAAGATTTAGGTCGAGTAGTAACCCAAACATTGGCAGATAAAGATCGCGGTTATGGCAAATTACAAGTTCAAATCGAACCAGAAGCGGTCGCTCATTTAGCTAACGTTGCCAATGGGGATGCCAGGTCGTTACTCAACGCCCTCGAACTAGCAGTAGAAACGACTCCTCCCAATGATGCTGGAGTAATTCACATTAATTTAGCCGTAGCCGAGGAATCGATCCAACAGCGAGCCGTCCTCTACGATAAAGAAGGAGACGCTCACTTCGATACCATTAGTGCCTTGATCAAAAGTGTCAGGGGTTCCGACCCCGATGCTGCCCTGTATTGGTTGGCAAAGATGATTTATGCGGGAGAAGACCCGCGTTTTATTTTCCGTCGGCTGTTAATTCTGGCCAGTGAAGATGTGGGACTTGCCGACCCTAATGCAGTGGTAGTAGTCAATAGCTGCGCTCAAGCATTCGACCGAGTGGGAATGCCCGAAGGCAGATACCCTCTAGCCCAAGCAACTTTATATCTAGCTACTGCCCCGAAATCCAATAGCATGATGGGCTTTTTTGATGCCCTAGCAGCAGTAGAAGGGGAACAACAAAGCGATATTCCCAATCATCTTAAAGATGCCAACCGAGATAAAAAAGGATTGGGTCACGGAGCCAATTATCTCTATCCCCATGCCTATCGCGACCATTGGATAGAACAACAATATCTGCCCAGTAGTTTGCAGGGACGAGTTTTTTATCAACCCTCAGATCTAGGTAAAGAAGCGGAAATTAAAACTCAAGTATCCCGACGTAGAGAAGCTCAACTGGCAGCACAGATAGAGGGGATGGGTATGATTTCTATAGAAATGCTCACCTATTCAGAAACAGATAAACAAGTCGAACGCTGGTTACAGCGTACTATCAGTCAAACGGGACAAAAACTGGGAGAAATAAGAGATCGCTTGTTTGCTCTAGCCCGACTTCAACGACACCATCTAATTCTCGACCTCAATGCCAAAAGTGGCTTGCTGACTTGGGAAGCATTGAGACAAGTACCAGAAGGTGGCGTTTATGCTTGTGCAAGCAGCCAAACTGAAGCAGAAGCCTTAAACGAGCAGGCTGCCACCTTACCCGAACTGCTGCGACCGATAGTGTTGACTGCAAATTTAAATGAACTACCAAGTGTTTTGGCAGATCGATACAAAAATATTCGCTTTGACTGTATTATGGGACGTAATGCTCTGATGTCAGAAATAGATAAAGTAAAGGTAGTAAAGAACTTAATTTCCTGGTTGAGTGTTGAGGGGGCATTAATATTAGCAGAAACTGTACCCCGTTACACTCAAAGACTTTACGATCTGCTTCAACCTACTTGGTTGCCATCGAAACTATGGGAGAAGTTGCAACTAGCCGAATCAGCTATTTATGAAAATGAATCTGACCCAATGGTTAATTGGGATGGCTTGGATTTCAAGAAAGATTTAGAAAAAGCAGGACTAAGGGTCAAGGTAGAACAACAGCAATTACATACATCAATACTAATTACCCCTGCGTTAGTAGAACGTTGGTTTGCTCCTGCTCAAACTGCTTCTCGAGCGACTTATCGGCAGCATTTGGAAAGAATGTTAACAGGTGATGAAGTCAACCTAGTCCAACAAGTCTTTGGCAAATATCTAAACAACCAAACGGTAACTTGGTCGATTACTGTTGCTTATCTTCAGGTTTCTTCTTTATCAAAATCTTAGTGAAAAAAAACCATACTAAGCGGTATTATATTTATCATAATATCACGATTACCGTGTTAAAATGATAATTAATTATAAACACCAAGGAGTAAAAGATATTTTTAATGGAGATGATACAAAGTATGCGCGGAAAGTTTGCCCTCAAAACCTATGGAAAATAGCGAGACGAAAGCTCGACCAATTAGATTTTGCAGCTAGCTTAAATGATTTGCGTTCTCCACCTAAGAATCGATTAGAGGCTTTAAAAGGCAGCCGAGAAGGACAACACAGTATTCGCATTAACGACCAGTATAGAATTTGTTTTATCTGGTCAAACGATGGTATTAAAGATGTTGAAATTGTAGATTATCATTGAGAGGCAAGCTTATGGTTAATATCCCAACTAATAGACCCCCTACCAGTCCTGGTGAGATGTTGAAAGAAGAATTTTTAGAACCAATGGGATTGACCCAGCAACAACTCGCTGATGGAATTGGAGTAAGCTATCAAAGGATTAACGAACTGATTAATGGTAAGAGGGGAATTACAACCAGTACTGCTTTAAGATTAGCCAAATATTTTAATACATCTCCTGATTTCTGGTTAAATATGCAAAGGGCGAACGAGCTATATCGGGTCATGCAAAAAGAAAGAGGGGAGATTGAAAAGATTCAACCGATCGTCTAGTTTGTTTTATGACATTAAATTATCATCTAAACTTCAACCGCTTGACTGCCCTACGTTTTCTACCTTCACCGCGACGGTCGTATTTAGCAGTAGTGGCGGGAGAAGCATGACCAGCCAATTCCTGTACGGTAAATACATCTTCACCTTCTGCTAAGAGATCGCTACAGAAAGTCCGCCGAAAATCATGGGGAGAAAAATGTTTGACTCCTGCCATCATTGCTCTAGCTTTGACTAACTTATAGATACCATCACCATCGGCAGCAAAGTGACGCAAAATTACTTTACCTCCCTTATTGACGGGACAGATTAAGGGTCCTGGCAGCTTGCCCCTTATTTCCAGCCAATCTTCAACCATACCCATCGCTTCAGGAATTAGATAAACCAGCCTAAATTTGCCTCCTTTTCCCCGACGAATGGTTAATTCTCCAGTTGCTAAATCTAAATCTTCTAATTTCAATTGAACTATTTCCTGTCGCCTAATGCCACCACAACGTAAGATAGCAATTACCGCAGCATCTCTAAGGGAAATCGCATCTTCTCGTTGGTAACAACACTCGATCAAACTTTCAATTTCGGCACGAGTTAAAGCGCGACCCCTTAACTGACCCGTTCCTTTAACATTGGCAATATCTACTGCTTTATGATAGTCTTTAGCATCAATTAAATCCAAACGATAGGCTTCAGTCAGTACCCGACGCAAAGCCACTAACATTTTATTAGTAGTAGCGGGAGCGAGTCTCTGTTTGAGGGCGGTTCTAACTGCTGCGGTGTGGTGGTAGCGTAACTTCGACCAATCTAAAGAAAAAGCATCGCATTCTCCCTCAGTCAAAAGACTGGCGATCGCATTGAGGGAAGACAGCATCGAACGACGCGACCCTTGACTGAGAGAACTGAGGTAAACTGCGGCGGGATGAAGGGTAACGGGAACGGGTTCGTGTAACTTTAGCTGTTGAGCTTGGGAATATAGCAGGTAGCTCACGAGCAGTTTTTTTAGAGTTTTTTAATTATTTTCTCATTTCTTGAAGATTATCGATCGACTTTGTTAGTAAGCGAAGAAAGCGATCGCCAATCAAATGTGCAAAAATTTTACACATTACAGAATCACAATTTTTTATTTGATAAGTATGTAGAGTATAATCTCAATAATTAAAATTATAAGTATTTACTTATAAAATGGAAAAATCCGTTGTTTGGATGGGAGATAGTTTAAAACAAGTAAAAAGCTTTCCAGAAGAAGTAATATTAAATCCGTTTAATTGCCCATGATATAATCAAGCAGAGAAAATAACCAAATTCAATTGATGCCGAAACGAATTAGAATCGAACCTCATTTAAGTATAGAGGAACTAAAACAACGATATCGTAATTCAAGAGAACCACGAGAGCGAAGTCACTACCAAATTATCTGGTTGTTAGCAGAGGGAAAGACTACAGAACAAGTAGCAGAGATAACTGGCTATAGCCGTAGCTGGATTTACGAACTTGTCTGGGGTTACAATCGCTTGGGGGCAGAAAGCTTGGGGGATAAAAGAAAAGAGAATCAGGGAGCCAAGCCACTATTGGATGAACAACAACAAGCCTTATTATGGCAAGCCCTTCAAGCAACACCAGAGTCAGGAGGATTATGGAGCGGAACCAAAGTAGCAGCTTGGATGAGTGAGTTATTAGGCAAAGAGATCGCACCTCAAAGAGGATGGGATTATCTTCGAGGACTAGAATACGTCCGTCGAAGACCAAGACCTACTCATGTCGAAAGTGATCCCGAAGAGCAACAACGCTGGAAAAAAAACTGGCGCAGACTGCCGCAGCAATTAAACAACAATATCCTGAATCAACGGTAGAAACTTGGGCTGAAGATGAGCATCGAATCGGATTGCAGCCAGTAAATCGAATCATGTGGATAGAAAAGGGTCAGCAACCGATAGCCAAAGTTAATTGGCGATTTCAATGGTTGTGGTTAGCAGGATTTGTACATCCTGGTTCAGGAGAAACTTATTGGTGGATTGTACCCAAGTTGAACACTAAAGTTTTTAGTCTTTTGTTAGAAGATTTTGCTCGGCATTTTGAGATAGGTGAAAAAAAGCGAGTCATTTTAGCGCTCGATCAAGCATCTTTTCATACTACTGAAAAGCTAAAAGTTCCCAAAGGAGTACATTTATTCTGGATGCCTCCCAAATCACCAGAATTACAACCTGCCGAAAGATTATGGCCTCTGACTAATGAAGCAATCGCGAACAAAACTTTTGACACTCTCGACCAATTAGAAGAAATTATGATTCAAAGATGCCGTAGTCTACTTCGACAACCACAATTGATTCAAGGATTGACTAACTATCATTGGTGGCCTGAAGACCTGATTTAATTATGGGTATTCAAACGGATTTGATATAAGGAAGGATATCGGTTCGTCTCTTTACGAAGTTCAGTTAGGAGATCAACCAAACAATGCTAAACCTTTTAAGGAGGTAGGTAGTGGAGTTTTTGAGATTGTTACGCGGTTTGATTCTGATACTTACAGAACAGTATATGCAGTACAAATTGGGAACTGCATTTATGTACTTCATGCGTTTCAAAAAAAATCTCCTAAAGGGATTAAAACAGCACAAAAGGATATTGATTTAATCAAGAAACGTTATAAAACAGCAGTTGAGAGATCGAAGGAGAATTAATGATGAGTAAAGATATGACACCAATTGAATTTACTCCAAGCAGTGGTAATGTATTCGCAGATATGGGTTTAGAAGATGCCGAAGAACTTCTTACTCGTGCCAAACTAGGAGTTACTGTGCGCCGTATTTTAGAAAGCCGTAATCTAAAGCAGCAAGAAATTGCCAAGCTGCTCGATATCAAACAGCCAGAAGTTTCTAACCTTATGAAAGGTAAATATCATCTGTTTTCAGAAGCTCGTCTGTTTGGGTTTCTGAACAAACTTGAAAAGAAAGTAACAATTCAAATTTCTACCCATTATGCTGGAGAAGCATTAATTGAAGTAGCTGAAATTGGATAAATTTAATCTATCGCTTGAGGGCAATCTCTTCTATCTCTCTCCTAAGAAACTCAACTTTTTCAGTTCATATGAACCAATAATCTGCCGAGTTTCTTTTATTCATTATTAGCGATCGCTAATGAAACGCTTCTGTCACTTTAGGCACTTTGGAGTTAGAAAAAAAGTTTTTACAAAAAATTCTTGGGTTATAAGTGCGGGTAAAATAGCTCTTGAGAATTAATGTTTCCAAGAGTTATTCTGAAGTCAAACCCTATGTTTTCGTAATTGATGTTGGTTTATGCATCTCTTGCTTCGGTGGTGACAGGGTAAAATAATTTAAGCATCATCGGAGAAACAAGAGATGGCGCGCTCGACAAGGCAATGGCGAAAAAGAAGAAAATCTTCGAGTATAAGTGGCGAACTAGCAGTGATACCAATCGCTCCCCTTACAGTGGAGGAAGAAAGCGACCGCTATTCATTGGAGAAAAAAGTCGAACGGGCATTTTACGAGGCTGGCATGGCATTGATGGAGTTACGCGATCGCAGGTTATATCGTTCGACTCACGCGACTTTTGAAGATTACTGTCGCGATCGCTTTGATTATACTCGCCGTCGTCCCTATCAGTTGATCGAAGCTGCTTTAATTTACGATAATCTAAGTGAAAAATGTGTAAAATTTTTGCACATTTTGCCCACTAAAGAGGGTCAAGTACAACCCTTAACTCAACTCGAGCGGGAGTCACAACCCTCAGCTTGGGAGACTGCGGTAGAAGAAGCGGGGGGTAAAGTGCCGACGGGAAGGATAGTAAAGGATGTAGTACGGCGCATGAAGGAGAAGAATTCGGCACCGATATCTTTTCGAGTCGGGGAAGTTTGCCAGATTTTAGCTAAGGATAATCCTGAATTGCGCGGGAAAAGTGGCTGTTGGTGTATTGTGAGTGAAGTGTACGAATTTAGCTGTTTGGTCGATACTTGGAACGAGCGGTATCTGCTGCGGGGTGAAAATCTCAGCTCGCTCGATTTTTCTCGGCAACAATGCCGACAGTTAAAAGAAATTGGCTTTCGGATGAACGATTTACACGAAACGGGACAATTAGATGAGGCTGCACTTTGGGTTCTGAAGGGATTGGCTAAAATTACTCGACCAGAACTGACTGCTTTAGAAGAGAAGTTGCTGGCAGTTTTAGAATTAGAGTATGGAACGAACGAGTCGAACGAAAATTACGATCGATAAAATTTAAATTAAACTTGTCCTAGTATTCTTGCTACTTCAATTTGAAGCTCGGGAAAGGTAATGGGAGTAATTGTACCTCGGTCGAGGGTAAACTTGGTTTTGTAATCGTTACCAGATGGCTCTCTAAAAATAATTATTTCTGTTGTTTTTAAGTTAATAACCCAATATTCATCGATACTTGCATTAGCGTAGATTTTTTTCTTTCTACCCAAGTCTTCTTCTAGAGTAGTGTTGGAGATTTCTATTAACCAATAAATATCTTCGGGATAGGGATGATGAGTCAAATAATTGCTATTGGGCAGGCGGACTACGGCAATATCGGGTTCTGGCTCGCTTGCCCTTATTATCCCGCCCTGACGGGACGAATGGGGGGAATTAGTCAAGGTAATTGGGTGTGCCTCAAATACTTTTGCTCGACCGCGCAGCAATTCTCGCAAGTATTCAGCAACTGCATCGTTAGTGAACCTGTGTAATGGCCCTTCGGGACTCATTTCAATAATTTCTCCTTCTAATAATTCTACAGAGCGGTTATTTAAAACTCCGCTTTCAATCATGAGATGATAATCATCGACCGACCATTTGGCTAATGTTGTCATAATGTTTTTACCTTGAGAATCTACTTGTTTTATAGATTTTGTTTGGTTTATATATACTAATTTTACAGATGCACGCTCAAAATCCCCAAGGAATACGATTTCGATTTGGTTGGCAACTAGCCGATTTTAGCTGTTGGAGACTATATTTGTAATCGGCAATAGCTTGTCTGCCTTGGGCGATCGCACTTTTTGCTTCTTTGGCTAATTGTTCCATCATTTCTGGAGTTACTTGTCCTGACAGTTCGAGATGTTGAATATGCCTTGCTGTAACAATAGCGGGATTAATGGTTTCTGGACTACGGCACAGATATTCGAGGGGAGTCATCCTTTTGTACCTGCCTGTTTGATTATTTGAATTGGTTGACCTGATTCTCTTTGAATTTTGGCATTGGCAGCTGCGGGAATAAAGGGAGATAAAACTTGTCGGAGTTTGTCATCATCTGCTGCAATCGCTGCATCAATAGGGTATTCCTTACCTTCAAAAACGACAGTAACTTTATCGCTCATGGTTTTAACTCGAATAATTGAACTTGTTTGATAGTTGAGGTGTTAGATTCATTTGGTTGAGAGGTTTTACTAGATTTAGCAGTATAAGTAGTTTTCTGCTTACTGGTTTTACTTTGCTTGACGCGAGCGTGGAATTCTCGTTGGGGTAAATCGGCTTTTAACTCTGCAAGCAAATCTTTTATTGGTTCTGGTAAACTCAATTGAGAACGCTTGATTATTTTAGTTAGAGGAATATCTTCATGAGTACTAACGGCAATGGTACAGTCTGGCTCGTTGGAATTGGTTTTGCATGGATGCAATAGTAGAACTATTTTGACAGTGCATTTTTCTAGATTGTAGGGTTCGGGAATTTTTAAGGTATCTGTCATCTTAGGTAATGTCCTTGCTTAGTTCGTAAACTACGCGCTGTTTTTGAAATACTTCCGTGCCTTCTACTTCAATACCTTGTTTCCAAGCTTGAGTAATAGCTTTCTTATCGGCTCTAATCTCAACCTTTTCATAGCGATACTCTTCGGGTAAATCTTGAGGAGGGATTAACACTTCACAGCTTGGAGGATTGGTTTTGATTTTGATAGTTTTAGACAAACCTTCAGTCGAAGTTGCGATCGCTCCTGCCTCGTATAGTTTGATGATGGTTTTATCGATGGTTTCTTTTTTACTTTTAAGTCGCTCGATGGCTCGATTGTGAAGTTCGACGAGATATTGTTTTCTAGCGGCGATCGCTTCGATTTCAGCATCAATCTGTTCGGCAACTTCAGCCACGGCATCGATGGCTACTTTTCGATCGGATTTGTGCTGTAAAAATGAGGTAGTTAAAATTTCAATGTCCGACTCATCTTTGGCTTGTTTGAGTAGATTCCATAATTCAACTGCTCGCTTTGAACTATATTTGAGAACTTGAGTAGCTAGGCTCATATAACACTCCTTAATATCTACTATTGATGCAGGTATGAAAGTAGTCGCGTTCTCGCTCAATTTTGGCAATTAAATGCTTTGATGATTTGAGATCGTCATCTAAGGTTAGTTGGCTGTCTTTAGTTTTTTTTCTTAGTAAATCGTTATTTAAATTTGTTGTTTGTTCGAGTTTCATAATGGCAATCAAAACGTTAATTTTGTTAGCCAATATTCGGGGCGGTAGCCCTATAATGCGGTTTGTTTAAAATTACTTTGCAGTCGAGATTAAAAGTTTAAAAATATTAAATTAATCTGTGATTTTTTACTTAATATATCTAATTTTTATTTAAAGTATAAGAATTATTATTCAACCAAATAAAAGCTTTATATAAGATTTAAGTATGACATTTTATCTCTTTAGTTTTTCTATATTTGTAATTATTAATATTGGTACAAAAGCACATTAATCCACTTACTTTGTTTTCCCCAATAAGTCTGACTAAGTGTAGAAATCAATTGAGATAAACCATTTCCCAAAGTTCTAAGGTAGAAATTTTACTTTCTCGATAAGCTTTTAATAATTTCCACAGCCATGAACGATATGACATTAAAGATTCTTCAAGAGAATTAACTATAAATACAGCATTGCTATTAGGTTTATAAGAAAAAGTATTACCCAGACCAATTAGTTCTGGATTTCCAATTTTTCTACCACAGAAAACTAGATCTGGTCGGGTTAGTAAGGCGCGATCGTACTTAAGAATATCGATTAGCATAAGCTGTAATGCATCTAAAACGCATATCTTAGAAATAAGAAAAAGAATCAACAGTTGTGAATAATGCCAGTCAAAGGATTTCTCAGTCAAGAGCAACAAAAAAAGCTGCAAAAAGAGTTAAAAGAACACGAACATCCAGAAATTAGAGAAAGAATTCTAATTTTATTGTTACTTAATGACGGCAAAACTCAGGGGGAAATTGCTAATTTCTTGGGTTGTTCGTTAAGAAAAATAGCATATTGGTGTGTTCATGGCGACCCAGAAAATCTTGAGAGTCTCAAAGATGAGAGAATGTCAGGAAATTATCATAAAGCGACAGAGGAGTATATTGACTTATTGTTAAAAATAGTAGAGCAAGACCCTGAAGAATTAGGATATGAATTTGGCAGATGGACGGCAAAGAGATTAGCAACTTATTTAGATGAAAAAACAGGAATTAAATTAAGCAGCTCACAAGTTAGAAGGATATTAGCCAAAAAAAAGTACGTTTACCTCTGGGCAAAATATAGTCTAGAGGATAAACAAGAGCCAGAAAAAAGAAAACTTTTTAAAAAGAAACTAGAAGAATACATCTCTATTAGCAAAGAGAAGCCAAAACTTTTACAGATATGGTTTTGGGACGAGAGCGGATTTAGTCTGAGAGTTTTGAGAAGAAAACTTTGGGGTAAAAAAGCGCACCGCCCGCGCCGAGGCTTCCTCGGCGTAAGGACGGAGCAAGAAGGTTCTCGAAAAAAGATAACTGGTCAAAGAAGAAAAGGCAGAGTCAATGTAATGGGTGCTGTTCGTTATTCGGATAAAAAAAGAGTAGTAGATTTTGTACCTAAAGGAGATGGAAATAATTTTTATTTAACTTTAAAGGTTCTTTATCAAGAAGTAAAAAATGAGTGGATACAGCAAGGCAATACTTCAGAAGATTTTGAGACTAAGGGGACAAAAATCCTCGTTATTTTAGATAATGCAAGCTTTCATAAAAAAGAAGATATTCTCAAGAAAATTACACAAGAAATGCCCAACTTGATTTTAGAATTTTTACCTCCCTATAGTCCAGATTATAATATTGCCGAATTAGTGTGGCATTCAGCTAAGGAATTCTTGGCTCATCGCCTTTTTAAATCTATTGAGCAATTAGAATCTCTTTTACATCAACTTCTTAATCAGGGAGAATTAATTATTAATTGGGATAGAAAATTGAAAAACAAAGGTAATGCTGTTAATGCAATTTAAATGCGCGACAGCTTAATCAACTGAAAAGAGTTGAATTAATTTCACCAATCGGAGATAGCGATAGCTATTAAAACGAGCTACTTTAAGTAATCGAATAAACTTGCTTGATGTATTTTTGGTTTTGATTTTTGATGATTTAAAGCCTTATTAACAATCGAATTAGTAACATTTTCAATATTGAGTTTTTCATGTTTTTTCGTTAGCTTTTGCAGTGTCTGTTTTAAATTCTCTTGATAAATTTCATTATCAATCGGCTCTAACTTAACTTTAACAATGTCAGCGAATATAGGCAGCCAAAATTTAGTATTAATCGATTCAAAATTTTCTAGTGTTAGACTATTGCCACAAATCAAATCTGTATTACCCAACCACCAAATAGGACAATAGTACCAGGGAGCATAGAGAGCAAATTGAATTAAGGCACATTCGAGGTAGACGCGATTGAGATCGATGCCAATAGCACAGAGATTATAGTTACTTTGAGTTAATAGCATCGATCCCGTACCAACGGCTGGTTCGTTGACTGTTTTGATGCGAGCTAGCTTATTATTAGAGCAATCGGAGTCAAGGATTTTACTAATAAATTCGGACACCACCATAGGAGTTGGGAAAAATCCCGTCGCTTGCTGTGCCTTTTTTCCTGAGATTTGGGGCAAGATTCTACCAAAGTAGTCATAAGGAAACATGAGCAGATAGGAGAGATCGAATAATTGGTACAGTCGCATCGATGCTCCTTCACAACCTTGAGGTTCTTCGGGTAATTCCTTGTAACCAGGATGTCCCAAACCAAATAATAGCCAGTGTAGAAAGTACCTTAGATAGCTCCAGCTACTCCAACTATTCCAACCACCAGATACGGGAATAGCATCCAAGCAGTCGAACAACATTTTCTCTGCCTGTTCGTTATATACCCAGCTAATCTGAGGTATTTCTCTATCTGGTAGGGTATGTTCGATGACGAATTTAGGGATGACTTCTGGCTTCCTATTTTCTATTAAGGAGATTGCCTTCTCCCATTTCCAACGCTCCCAGGCTACTTCGGGTAGCAGTTGACATTTTTGCCAATATTGCCATCTACCCCACATTAAGTTCTCAGTTTGTGTTAGGTAAGGAAAGAGCCAGCCGCGCTTTAAATCTCTTTTTAGATGAGCATCGAGTTTCTTTTTTCGCTGCTTTTGAGCTTGATACTGTCGCCAAAGCTGTTGCTTTTCGTGAGGACTGAGTGGTGTTTTCATTGTCTTGAGAAAAATCCTAAGTTTTCCTCTCAGTAGCGTTAGCTTAATCGCCAACTAAGCTTTGAAAATCAGGCTATAGTTGTTGTACGTCAACTGTCTAAAATAAAGCGACAATTGTTAGAATAATAGTTGGAGTTAGAGTTAAGAAAAAGATTGTGGTTTATCAAGCAGTAGGTCAAACGCTAGGTTTAGATTCTCCAACGATAAGTAATTTTGATTTGATGATGCTCACTCGTCAGGGAGTTCCGAGAGCAGCAATTGATGCTTTGGCTAATTCGTTGCACCTATCTGTTTCAGAGTTAACTAAATACTTGCACGTTTCTGAAAGAACTCTACAGCGTTATAGTCCAGACAAAAACCTTTCTACCGAACTTTCAGATCGGGTGTTTCAGATAGCTAAGGTTTATGCCAGAAGCTTGGATGTATTTGAAGAGCCAGAAATTACATCTGAGTGGTTGAAACAACCAAACGTAGCTTTAGGAAATATAGCCCCCATAGAATATTTGGATACCTCAAGTGGAGTCGAAATAGTTCTCGACGAACTGACGAGAATTGAGTACGGAGTATTCTCCTAAAATGCTGCTGTATCGAATTGCTAAGAGTAAGTATGCTAACGACCTTAGTGGGGAAGGAGCGAGAAGGGCAGGAGGACGCTGGAATTATAAAGGAACACCAGTAGTATATACTGCCGATTCAACTGCACTGGCTACTTTGGAAACGTTAGTTCACTTTCCTCTAAATTTAACACCCAAAAACAGAGCGATCTCGCAGAGATCCGCTGTGCGGCCCGCTACTATTGAGTTACCCGACGAACTGCCAATAACAACGATCGATTTGGCAGACTTACCAGATAATTGGGCTACCTATCCTGCATCAAACCAGTTGGCAGAAATAGGAAATGATTGGATTCAAAAACAAGAAACGGTTGCTTTCTGCGTCCCATCTTCGATTACTCCCAACGCTGAAGGGCGTAATTATATCTTGAATCCAGCTCATCCTGATTTTACAAGAGTAAGGATTATTAAGATAAACGAATATAGGTATGACAGTAGATTGTTTGAAAGATAGGGAATCGGCTGATTCGTCAAGCAACATTAATTTCCGATAGTAGAAGGAGTTGAGATATGGGTTGAAGGTCGGACAATGTTACTGAATCGGATAGACAAATATTGATATTCTTTTTCCCAGTCAAAGAGGTAGCAATATCGACATTTTTTACTTTGACTAACTTTCTCTGATGAGAATTGGATACCAAAACAATAGTATCTCCAATTCTTTTTTTGATTTCATCATCAGAAAAATTATCGAATTTACTATCGGTGCTACTAACAATAACTCCAAATTTGGGATGTTCAAAATAATCTAGTATTTTCATATAGTTTCTCTCTTTATCTGTGGTTGATATGTAATAAATGTTTAATTTGGCGAACTTTAATACCTGCTTTATGTAAACGAGCTATTGCATCCCTAAGTAAAGTATATCTCTCAGCAGATGTAAGCAAAGGAGCAAATCTTGCTGCTCTTATACTAGCTTGAGCTTCTTCTAGAATTGGTTGTAATTGTGTCTTTTGGGCTAACGCAGCTTCCCTATGACCTACTAATTCATGAGCAATTGAGCCTTTCCAGGTGATACGAGTATTAGCGCTCAATGTACCTTGTCTATCAGATCGGTTTGCTGGCATAACATCACTGCCAATTTGAAGCAGATCGAAACCTGGACTGTAAGCAGTATTTAACTGGCGATCGTCAACCCATCTAATTATTTCTAAATCTTTTAAGTTGTCTAAGGAGAGGGATGAAATATATTCTTCAATCTGTTGTTTTTGAAAATCTGTAAGAGGCAACTCACCTCGTAATCCTCCTGTATCAACTTGATATGATTTTTTCTGGTATTCCACTGATTAGATATTTTTAATGTTGTAAATGTAGCAGGTAAGTTAAAATTACTACAATTCTAATTCCATAGTTTTATTGGGTTTTTTCTCAATCAAGGTGTTTTTAGCTTCAAATTTTAAGATCGCTTCGACCTTGTTCCAATGAGCTAACCAACTTTGCTGCCAACTACTGTCATTCTTTTGAATTACTAAATTAGAAACTCTATCTGAAACTAACTGTTTATCCCTACTATTAACAACTACAGTGTCAAATTTAGTTAAATCGAGCTTTATAAGATGCTCTGAGCGATCTAAACTCAGATACAAACAAGGGCGATCTTCCTTATTCACCAATCTATCGACTAAATAAGCAGATACAGCTTCTACGGGAGAGTTAGTAACAACAATTGTCTCAACTCGCTCGTCACGATCTTTAATCTCAAACCAAAAGTGAGCATCCTTGCTATCCAATAAGCTGCGTTTGTGCCAAATAGGTTCTCCTTTAGCATTAGCGCTTAGTAAATTAGCCTCATTTAAACCAGCAGAAATATGTTCGGGAATGCCATAGCGAGTGAGTAGTGTCTTTTGTAGCTTGTTCCACTGTTTGGGGTCTGGTATTTCCCAAATTTTCTCAATTGAATGAGCGTTAGCTAACGCTTTGAGAGATTGTGGTAGCCAATAGTCAAGGTCAATCCGTTCCCAGGAAAGAGATTGCTTATTATCTATTTCTACCGATTTGCCGTGATATGCAGCTTCAATTGCGGGAATATCTCTAACCTCATCAAAATCGATGCCTCGTTCTGAGATTAACTTAGAAAAACTACCGTTATGTAGTTTGCTACCTCTGACTTTAAAATCTCCCAAGCGATAGCTAATACGTTTTCTCCCTTTCTCAGTAATATAGGGTCGCACATCAATTCCCAACTGCTGCATTCTAGCTATAAACAAGGTCATGGTGGGTCGATCTCGACTGGCAACATCAATTGCAGCTTCTAGCTTTGCCATCATAGGAATTTCTGGTACTGTATCTGGGTATTCCCTGCTTTCTCTCTGATAGCGTTTAATTTGGTTGGTTTTAGGTCTGTGTCGGTCGCATTCATGACTGGAGACAACGGGGCTTAGATTATGTTCTGCTTCTAAGGTTCTAAGAATCTTTTCTAAACGAGTTTTGTCAAAACTATCGGAGACTCTCTCGCCATTAAAATCGATCGCATTGATGACAATATGGATGTGGTCGTGGTGGTGTTGCCAATCGTGTCCCGGGTCGTTTCTTCCGTGGGCGATTGCTATCCATTGATTGTTGGTATAGCCCAACCCATTAACTACTGCTTCGGATATTGCCACCTTGGTTGAAACATCTACCTTTCCGTCGGTAGGAGCAAAGCCAATGGAGATATGCTTGACTGGTTTTTTGGTAGTCGGTCTGGTGCTGGCAATCCAGCTAAATTGACTGGCAAGTTCTTTGGCATCGGGTTCGAGTAACAGGCGATCGCCACTAAGAATTCGAGCTTGCTTATTATCTCTGAGCAGATATTTAAACAGGCGCTCGAAGTTGCTGCCAGTAGTTATTTTGCCAATCAATTGACTTTTCTTCCCTGTAATTGATTTAAGGTTTGACGCAGTAAATTATAAATTTTTTCTAGCATCGCCCGGTCGTCGGGATGTAATTTGGAGTAATTACCAGAAGCTGCCTGGGTATTGTGTAGGCGAGCTAAGCGATCGAGATTGTTACCCTGACGACAGAGTTCTAGATATAGAGCTTTGTCGATTGCTGGAGTTATCCGAGTCGATTTCTGATTTAAACCAGTAGCAATTAAATATTTACCCAGACTCATACCTGAAGCTTTAGCCTTAAGTTGTAGTTCTGCTTTTTCTGTAGGTGTAGCTCTAAGATCTATTCGTGCTGCTTTAAATTCTTTTTTGTAGCGATAATTTTGTTTGGCTTTGGTCATCGAACTTCGGGATAAAACTTAAATAACAATAGAGAAAAAAAGGTATCGAATAAATTTTGTTGGGGGTTTTAGGGGAACGCCCCTAACAAGCCGTGCCGTAGTCTTATCAAGGTCAATACTTCAGTATAAAAAGTACAGACAAAGGCACTGCTTGCTAACAAGAATATCACAAAATAATTGGCAATTAATAATAGCAATATATAAATTTACTATAGCGTAATAACGCCGATAAAAAGTAATATTTGACGTTAATATGTACTTATTTATATATGACAAAGTGACACATTATCTGGTCAAAATCGGGAATTGTTAGGATAAATTTACCGTGATAACTTAGTTGATAATTCACTCGTGCGTAAGAAAAGCGAAATTTCGGCGTAAGAACGTTGTTGTTTTGTCTTAATTGTTTTTTAACAGTAATTTGTAGATTTTGTAAAGCATATTATCGATCTATTTATCTGTTAAAGATTTTCTTCAATGCAATAGTTTTGATTTCTATTTAGTTTGAGGTTTACTCATAAAGAGATGACCAAAGAAAAAAGATTGAAAATAGGAGAAGGTTTAGAACTTAGGTGTTCTGCTAATAGTCCGTTAGGAGAAGTAATTAACTATCTGCAAAAAATGCCTTTGAATAATTTAGAAATGGCAAGAAGTACCCTAATTGCCCGTTATTTACCATTCACTTTAGATTTATCCCAAGAAGAGCATCGTGCTGCTGCTTTAGCTTGTGCGATTGAATGCGAATCTTGGGGAAGAGCGATTAGGGAATACTGTGCATTGCCATCTACATCTATATCTAATCCAATATCTGTAGCTCAGAATTATTCTGTAGTTCCCGAGTTGGTTAATGATAGTAGTTCCCCAAAAGAAGATCGCTCTATCATAAAAACGACTAAAGTGTCTGCGATAAAACATGAGGAAGATGAATTAGAAAAATTCATTTCAAAGCTACAAGAGATTGTCGATAGTTCATCATCAGCTGCCGATGCTAAGGATAAACTGATCGCACTCCAGCCAGAAAAAGATGATTCTTGGACTGAAGCACAGTGGGAGTTGTGGGAAGAATTTACTACCAAACAAGAAACCGAAGCCGATAAACAACTTCTCGGAGATTGGGGAAGTTAATCAATGCACATCGATCGATCGACCATTAATTATCAGTAGAAAAAAAACATGAATAAACGAGCCTCAAAATTAACTATAGTCTGCGACCACGGTACGAGTTTGACTAAGGTACTATATCGAGTTGGCAGAAATGGACAGCCAAAGCAGTTAACTATGGATGCACAACTATTAAAACTAGATGTAAATGTAGTTGAGAATCTGCAACAAACTTCAGGCTTTGGTAAGCCCGAACATAATGCCTGGTTACAAACAAAAGGGAACTCTTGTTATTTAGTAGGGAGATTGGCACGGGAGTACCGCGCCTCAACCAGTATCAAATCGTTAAAATACGAATCAATCGTACCTAAAATTCTCTCAGTTGTGGGCGCGATCGCAGTAAAAGAAAACTTATCCGAGCAAATAAAATTAGATTTAGCCCTACTACTACCATTGGGTGAATCTAGTAATAATAGTGAGTTAGAAAAAGAATTAGCCGAAGCGATAAGAGAGTTTAAGTTTCAGGGAAAGACCGTGGGCGTGGATTTGCAGAGATATCGATGTCAACCAGAAGGATACGGTATTGCCTCTCATCTGCTCAAAATTTGCTCCCTCGAATCAGTTCAAGCTCAAACTTTTGCCGTATTGATGTTTGGTTATCGCAATACCAGTTTATTGCTGTTTAAGAATGGTATTCTCAGTTTTGACAGTAGCGAAACGACTAGTTTAGGCTTTTACAATTTTAGCGACCGCATTATTAAGAAAACATCTGGGTTAACTAGAGAAGATATTCAATCTGCTATTTATACTTGCAGGGAGAATATTATTAACCACAAAACTGCATTGGGTGAAGAGAGATTGATAACCAAGATTGTAGTAGAAGAGTTAGTGAAGTCGAGAGATAAACAGAGGGCCGAAGTTGAAAAAGCCAGGATTGAAACTGCGATAAATAATTCAAAAATAGAATATTGGCAATTACTGGAAGGTTGGTTAGAGGAAGTTATTCCCACTCAAAGGCAATTAGATAGGTTAATTTATACGGGCGGTACGTCGGGGTTTTTCCGACAAGAGTTAAACGATTACTTATCGGTTAAATATTCAGAAAATGTAGAGCTTAGTTCGACAGAGGAATTAGAACGAGAGCTTCAGTTGGAGTTGAATTTAAGTAAAATTAGCTCCAATAGATTTAAACAGCAGCAACTACCATTAAGATTTGCCGATGCTTGGGGTTTATTTGTGGACTTTGCTCGATATACTTCAACTTATTTGAGTTTGCCAGAAACTTCAATTGAGTTGAATATAGAAAAAAAATTGAGTGTTAACTAAGCTATCAACAGTGTCATAATAATGCCAGCAAAAAACAGATTTATTATCTTTGGCTAGAGATGCTTTGAGGTATAAATAAAAATATTCACTGCACTTGCTATTCGGAAAAAAAAATAGAGAATTATTTTCTATTTCTGAGAAAATAGTTCTCTATTTTGGTAGTTACTTTAATTTTCTAGGATCAGTTTGGATACCAAGCTTATATATAGTTGAGAAGCTACAGGATCGTCTGCCTCCCATTCCATATCGATTTTTTGTTGTTTGTTTTTAAGCATTATCTTACCGCCGAGTCGGTTGGATAATCGGGCAAATCGATAGTCGTGATAGGCAAACACGATTCCCGCACTATTTTGGAATTGAATTTTCCAATCTTGGGGTCTAGTTTTGATAGTTTTAAGTACTTGTCCCGGTCGCATAATTTTTAAGGATGAGTAAACATTCACCCTTTTTGACTCGTTAGAGTCTTATCAAAATAAAGCTCAACTAAATTTTTGGTTGAGTTATCAGCAAGATTAATTACCTAACTTCGTGAAGAGATTACGTATGAGTTTGTCGTCGAGCTTTTCTTTGTTTGAGCTTATCTGCTAGGGAAGTAATTTCTTCAGGGGAAACAATTTTAACTCTGTCCTGAACTGAAATCGCGATCGACTAATTTATATCATCATTTTGTACTATATATTTTGGGAATAGACGGCAATAAATTTACGCTTTATGATTAGTATTAATCGAGTTAATAACAACATTTATTAACAAATAAAATTAGTTTTGCTAGCTAAAAATAATTGAGTAATTAATAGTCGGTAATTGTTAATTATGAATAAGACTAAAAACCATCAAGCGATCGCTTATGAATTTAAACTACCATCAGCCACAGTTTTGCTAATTAAAAAAGATCCTTTTCAAAGATTAGGTCTTTGTAAAATATTAGCAAAGCAAGAATCTCTAACTATTTATGATTGTGCCGATTCATTTAAGGGATTGAGGCTGGCACAAAGATATCAGCCAAATATAATTATTTTGGATTTAGAAATTTTAGTCAGTAGTAATTTCAAGCTCTACGAACAACTCATCGAACAGTCACCTAAAGCTCAATTAATCGTTTGTGGACAAAAGATAGACCGCGAAACTATTCTCAAAGTTTATTCAATTTCAGCAAGTTACTACTTTGAAGATGGAGATATTTCCAAATTACTTTTAGCCATAGCTAGTACATTTGAAGGGAGTATTTACGTTCACCCCTTAACAAGCCATCTATTATCAAATAATCTGTTAATGCCAGTTTCATCTTTGGGATTGGATTCTCTTGCGCCAAAAGAATTAACAGCATTGAAGCATTTAATAACTGGTAAAGATTATCAGGAAATTGGTCAAACAATGTGTATTAGTTCTCATACAGTACGCAACTATATCTGTGGTATTGTTAAAAAGTTAGGTTTAAAAAATCGCACTCAAGCAGTAGTAGTTGCTGTTTGTGGTGGGTTATTAGCTGAAATTCAATAGTAAAAAAAAGACCGATTAAGGTCTTTAGATAAATGTAATAAATCGTATAATTAGCTATTGATATTTAGCTAAAATCTAAATCGTCACTTTCTGATTCTTTTTGTTTGCCACTAGCTTTATCAATGTCTCTCATATAGCGAAAATAAAGCTCCATAACTTCAGCTTCGCTAGTGAGCCAATAGACATTCTCTAGGATTTCAGCCAGTAACTCATCGGCAGAATATTTACCGTAACTTTGCTCGAATCCTTTACTAAAAGCATCCCAGTTGAACTTTTTACCTTTTTCCTTATGAACTCTAGATAAAGCGCGACCGGATACTTCTTTAGCTACATAGTAAATAGCTTTAGCTCTGCGTTCGTCAGCATCGGCAAAAATTTTCTGCATTAAAGATTGAGATGTGTGTCTGGCCATGAATTAAATCTCCTTTGATTTAGCAATTTTTCACACACATCAAGCCGACAGGCTCTTCAAAATTAAACTTTAATTCAATTAATTTCAATTAATATTAATTAGTTCAAAATTATGGCAACTATATATTTAATAGATGGTGAAAAAGGAGGAGTAGGCAAGAGTCTTTTTTGTCGCTGTTTACTTCACTTTTTAGAACAAAAAAAGATTGCTTATAAGTTAATCGATACCGATCCCAAACCAGATGTGGCTCAAATCTATAACGGCATCAAAGATATTCAGTTTGTCGCTTCTGATGAGGCTACGGTGATGTATTCCCAAACCGCAGGAGAGGTTGACAAAATTATCGATCTGGCAATGAAAGAAGATGTAATTGTCAATCTTCCAGGTAAAGTTCACCAACAAGTTAAGTTTTGGATTGAGGGCAATAACTTATTAGATGAGGATTTTATCAAAGAAAGTGGAGTCAGCTTTTGTAAGTTCTTCCTTTCTAATGGGAGTGATATTTCTCTAGATTTACTGGAAGATTCTTTGCAGACATATAAAGGAAAGCTGCCCCATATTTTAGTCCGCAATCAAGGTTTAAAACTAGATTGGTCGGACATTACCAATAGCGATCGCTTTTTGGAATTAAAATCCAAATATCAATTCCTCGAAATCGATTTTCCCGGGTTACGTCGTACCGATATTGATTTTATCGACCGTAAAAAGCAGCCCTTTGCTCGAGTGATGGCTCAGTTACCCCTACTAGCAAGACAGAGGGTTAAAACATTCCTCAGCGACACGATGGCAGCTATCGAAGGCACGGGCAAGTTTACTACTTCCCCTACTCCAGCAACGGCGAATAAGAAATGAATCGAGAATTAACACCTAGAGAAATTGAAACCCTAGCTGAATTGGCTGAAGAAGGCACAGAAGATTTGCTCTCTAATGAAATAACTGTTAATAATTCTGAGAGTACAACCGTCTATGGCTCGGATTATCCTACTGCTAGGAGTACCGAAGCTAAAAATCGGGCCTTTATGGCGACTGCTCTTAAAGATTTGAGCGATCGCGAGAGAGAAATCGTGCTGCGAACGGCGATGGAGACTGACATCAAGGGTGACGATCCTTTATTTATTTTCCTAATAGCTACGGGAAAAATCGAGTTACTCCTACACCAAAAACCAGCAGAAATAGCCGCACATTTTGACAAGCAATATCGGGCATGGCGCAAAGACTGGCAGAGACGCTTGAAGTATTCCCATGCCTTGTTTAAAGAGCATGCTAAAACTCTCCAAAACTATATCAACCAAACCCAAGAAACCTTAGAAATTGCTTCTGAGGCAGCCTTAGAAGCTCATAGCGACAAAATTACCGATGCAGCCAATGTAGTAATTAAAAAAGCTGCCTTGACCAAGATCGGTCACGATGCGGTCGCTTTAACTAAAGCTGCATTCTATATTTTTCTCTCAGTTTCTCTTGGTACGGCATTGGGATTGGCAATTCCTCACATCTGGAAAACTTCATCACCAGAATTAGACCCCAAAGGAGCGAGACAACTAACCCTAGAAGAAGCCAAGGCTCTGGAATGGGCGATGAGTGATGTAGGGAAGTCTGCCAGAAACAACCCCGAACTCGTTCAATGGGCTACCAGCACTCAAGGGCAATATGCCAGGGAGTTAATGGGGTGGAATCAAGTTTTACTTACCAAACGGGGTGGAAAGTTTCTCTGCGAAAGAGATGCTCAGAAGTTAGGGGTAGTGTTGCGCTTGGAAGGGAGGGAAACCAAGACGGGTTTTTGTACTCTCTGGGTGCGCTCTCCTAGTGAGCGTAGGTATTTGGAGTAAGTTTATTTCGCTTCGCTCTGAGGCAGGAGGACGGGGCTTTTAAAGGGCGGACGCAGGAGAATCTCTACCCGCCCGCAGCCCCTCCAGAGCGCAGAAAGATCGATTGCAGGGCGTGCCGTTGCTCTAGCCTGGTGTTGAACCAGACGACAGGAACTTGGGATTGGATTCCGACCCGCGATTCATCGAAGAACCACCAAGCCAAACGAGGCTGAGGGTCTTAAATCCAAATGCTCGTGCAAGACAATGGGCTTCTTCTACCGATAGCTAAAACTTCTGCCTGCTGCCATTGAGAAATTTTAAAAGTTACTAAATAACCATGATGAGATCGAGAACGACAAGACTATTAATAACAGTTTTATCTAGTGTAGCTATAGTTGCATTACCAATAAAGCAAACAAGAGCTATTGATTACTGGGACGATAAAACTATTACAGAAGATGTAATTGACGGAGAGGAGGTAGTCGGACAGGTAAGATTGCCCGATTGGGAGCGGATCGCTTTAGCAGATTTTCCTGCCGTTAACCGAGGTGGAAGCATCGGCAGTGAATTTAATTCCTATGTCGGTTATGACCTATCGCGAGAGTGGTTGAAAGGTGATTCATTGGTCGATATTCTCAAACTGGGAGATGTTGAAGAAGCTTTTGCAGCAGAGGAATTCAGTCTTGCTGAAATAGCTGCCATTACAGGAGTGGATACCGATGAGATTGCCCTGTCATCATTTGAATTGTTTAATGACCAATCTTTAGAAGAATTGGTTGAAGCAGTACCGGGATTGGGTCAGAAACGAGTCGGTCAAGTAGAACCGATTGCCAAATTAATTGAAACCCAACTCGGTTATAGTTACGACAACATTCAGTTAGAGTCTCTAGTCGCATCAAATTCCATCGCAGGTAATCTCAAACTGGGAGAGGTAGACCTTTCTGAATATAGTATTAAAGATATTCCTGGGTTAAAAGATACACCATTAAAAGAGTTTGACCGTTGGGAGAATGCTAACATTAGTGACATTCCAGAACTAGCGAGAGTTGCACTGGCTCAAATGCCCAATCCTATCTCTAATGCATCCATGCCAGTGATGCGGATCGATGCAGTCTGGAGTGATGCCGAGAGTAACCGACAGCGAACGGTAAGTGGCAGTTACGAAGAAGGATTTAACGTACCCTGTACGGCAGGTTCTCGCTGTCCCTATATCGAACTGGATGACATTGAAAATTCGGGGAGTAGTTGGAGATTACCAACCGAAGGAGTGCAGTGGATAGCAGGGCGCGATCCCGAAACGGGTAGTATCTGTCCTAATGCTCCTTGGGGTGTTAATGGAGGACACGGAGTATTGGGTGCGATCAACTGTGGTAA